>DASYAQ010000366.1:0-9493 GCA_036501225.1 Caulobacteraceae bacterium
CGCAATTCGTCGAATACACACGCAAATCCTTCAGCGCCGACGGCGACGGCAAGCCGGTGGCCGACGGCTTCGTCTATTCCAGCGACAGCAACAGCGAATGGCTGGACGCCGATGGCCTGATGGCGCTGCTCGCCGGCCATGGCTGAGTTCCTGCCCTATGGCCGGCAGACCATCGAGGACGACGATGTCGCAGCCGTGGTCGAGGCGCTGCGGGCCGACTATCTGACCACCGGCCCGCGGGTCGAGGCGTTCGAGGCCGCCTTCGCCGAGACGGTCGGCGCCCGCCACGCGGTCGCCTGCTCCAGCGGCACCGCGGCCCTGCACCTGGCCATGCTGGCGCTGGACCTGAAGGCCGAAGAGGCGGTGATCGCCCCGGCCATCACCTTCGCCGCCACCGCCAACTGCGCCCGCTATCAGGGGGCCGAGGTGGTGTTCGCCGACGTCGACCCCGATACGGGGCTGATGACGCCGGAGACGGTCGAGGCCGCGCTCGGCCGGCTCGATGGCCGCCGCTTGGCCGCCGTGCTGCCCGTGCACCTGGCGGGCGCGGCCGTCGATCTGCCGGGGATCAGGCACTTGGCCGGCGGCGCGCCGCTGGTCGAGGACGCCTGCCATGCGCTGGGCACGACCATGAGCTTCGGCAACATGCCCGAGCAGGTCGGCGACGGTCGCCATGGCGCCATGGCTTGCTTTTCCTTCCACCCGGTCAAGACCATCACCACCGCCGAGGGCGGCATGGTGACCACCAACGACGCGCGCCTGGCCGAGCGACTGCGCCTGTTGCGCAGCCACGGCATCGTCCGCGATCCGGCCCAGTTCCGCGATCCGCCGGCTGCGCCGCAGCCCTGGCTCTATGAGATGCAGACCCTGGGCTACAACTACCGCCTGCCGGATCTGCTCTGCGCCTTGGGGATAAGCCAGCTGGCCAAGCTGCCCCGGTTCGCGAGGCGCCGCCGTGCGCTCGCCATCCGCTACTGGAGCCTGCTGGCGCGGCTGTCGCCGGTGGTGCGCGCCTTGGCGCCGCCGCCGGGCTGCGACCCGGCCCTGCACCTGTTCATCGTCCTGATCGACTTCGCGGCGGCCGGGCTCACGCGCGCCGAGGTCATGTCCGGCCTGGCCGCGCGCGGCGTCGGCAGCCAGGTCCACTACATCCCGGTGCATCGCCAGCCCTATTATCGCGACCGCTATGGCGACCTCGACCTGCCGGGCGCCGACGCCTACTACGCCCGCTGCCTCAGCCTGCCGCTCTATCCGGGCATGACGGACAGCGATCCCGACCGGGTTGTCGAGGCTCTGGCCGAGGTGCTGGGCCTGGGCTGATCGGGATGGATTCGGCCCCTGATGAAGCGATCGCGGCGCGGGTTGCGCAGCTCCTGGACTGGGCGCCGAGCCGATGGCGCGAGGTCCGCGGCGGCTACACGCCGGCGGCGCGTTACGTGGTCGAAGCCGGCTCGTCGCGCGCCTTCGTCAAGGTGGCGACCACCCTCGGCACGGCGATGTCGCTGCGGCGCGAGGGCCGCGCCTACGCCGTCATTCGGCCGGACCTTCGTCCGCGGCTGCTGGGCTGGCAGGACGACGAGACGCAGCCGATCCTCATCATCGAGGACCTCAGCGCCGCCGCCTGGCCGCCGCCCTGGCGCGACGAACAGGTCGCGGACGCCCTGGCCCGGATCAGGGCCTTGCACGGCTCCTCGGCGAACCTGCCGAACTATGCGGAACGGCACGGCGGCCGCGAGCCGGGCTGGGGGCCGGTCGCAAAGGACCCGCAGCCGTTTCTGAGCTTGAGATTGGTGACGGCGGATTGGCTGGCCGGGGCTTTGCCGGCGCTTATGGAAGCCGAGCAGGGCTGTTCGACCGAGGGAGACGCCGTCACCCACTGGGACATCCGCAGCGACAACATGGCGTTCACCGACGACGGCCTGAAGTTGGTCGACTGGTCCGAGGCCTGCCTCTCCAACCCCGATCCCGACCTCGGCTTCTGGCTGCCGAGCCTCTGTTTCGAGGGCGGCCCGCCGCCGGAGGCGATTCTGCCACACGCGCCCGAAGTGGCGGCCTGGGTGTCCGGCTTCTTCGCCGCGCGGGCGGCGCTGCCCGACATCCCCGACGCGCCGTTCGTGCGCCGCGTGCAGCGCGAGCAGCTGTCGACAGCCTTGCCCTGGGCGCAGCGTGCGCTAGGTCTGCCGCCGTTGGACGGCTAGAGCGGGCCAGCGGAAAAGTGTGAAGCGGTTTTCCGCCCGCAACCCGCTCTAACTCTTAGTGATCGATCACGTTTATGATTTTGGATTGATTCAATCCAAAATCATCGTGATCTAGCCCGCCTCTTCCAGCATGCCGTCCAGGCCCTGTTCACGGACCTTGCGGTAGAGGGTCGAGCGGCCGATGCCGAGGCGCCGCGCGACTTCGCTCATGTGGCCGGAATAGATCTCAATGGCCAGCTGGATCAGGTCGCGCTCGATGTCTTCCAGCGTGCGCAGGTGGCCGCGTTCGTCGAGGATGCGCACCGGCGAATCCGTCGGCAGCTCGTCCATCAGCTCCTGGGCGCTGGGCGTCGGCGACCCGGCATGAGCTTCCGGCGCCGGGGCGTTCAGGCCGGATATGGCCGGGAAGTCGTAGGGCTGCAGATAGGGCGCGTCCGACAGCACGATGGCGCGATAGATGGCGTTCTCCAGCTGGCGCACATTGCCGGGCCATTCGTGCCCCTGCAGCAGCGCCATGGTCTCGGCGGTCGCGCCCTGCACCCGCTTGCCCTCTTCGACATTGAAGCGGCGGATGAAGTGTTCGGTCAGCGCCGGGATGTCCTCGCGACGGTCGCGCAGCGGCGGCAGTTCGATGGGGAAGACGTTCAGCCGGTAATAGAGGTCCTCGCGGAAGCGGCCCTCGGCCACCTGTTGGGCGAGGTCGCGGTTGGTCGCCGAGATGATGCGCACGTCGACGCGCTGGGAGCGTTTCGAGCCGATCGGGTCGATCTCGCTCTCCTGCAGCGCCCGCAGCAGCTTGACCTGCATGTCGAGCGGCAGCTCGCCGATCTCATCAAGGAAAAGGACGCCGCCATTGGCCTCCTGGAACTTGCCCAGGTGCTTGTCGGTGGCGCCGGTGAAGCTGCCCTTTTCATGGCCGAACAGGATGGATTCGACCAGGTTTTCCGGAATGGCGCCGCAGTTGACAGTGACCAGCGGCTTGCCGGCCCGGTCGGAGCCGCCGTGCACGGCGCGCGCGATCTGCTCCTTGCCGACGCCGCTCTCGCCCAGCAGCAGGATGGGGATGTTCGACTTGGCGGCGCGTTCGCCCATGCGCATGACCACCGACATGGCGGGCGACGCGCCGATCAGTTCGGAGAAAGTGATGCGGCCGCCGGCGCGCTTCTTCAGCCGATCGACCTCGCCCTTCAGGTCGCCCATCTGCAGGGCGTTGCGGATCGAGACCATGATCCGCTCCGGCGAGGCCGGCTTGACGAAGAAGTCCTGCGCCCCGGCCTGCATGGCCTGGACCACGGTGTCGATGCCGCCGGTCGCGGTCAGCACCACCACCGGCTGGTTGAAGCCGCGCGAGCGCAGCTCCTTCAGGGTGTCGAGGCCGCCAAGGCCGGGCATGTTCAGGTCGAGCATGATGGCGTCGGCGATGCCGCCGCCGACCAGCCGGTCGATGGCCTGTTCGCCGGTCTCGGCGTGGGCCACGGCCAGGCCCTCGCGCTCCAGCACGGCCTGGATCAGCCGCCGCTGGGTCGGATCGTCGTCGACGACAAGAACCGTCTTGGCCATGCAACACCCGTCCACCGTAAAGCCGCCGGCCCTCATTGAGGCCGGCTGATTGTCCGTCCCGTTTTAGGGCGCCCAGGTAAAGGCGGGGTTTCGCAGACCTTGGTCGAAGGTTAACGCCGACGCCGCCTTTCAATTGCGGGCCGGCGGCCGGCGCGGCATAGGTTTGCCATGACCGTACATACGAAACCCGAGGCCGCCAGCGAGGGGCTTCCCGAATGGCGGCTGGACGACCTGTTCTCCGGCCGCGACGATCCGTGCATCGAGGCGACCCTGGGCGAGGCCGTCGCCACCAGCGACGCGCTGGTGGGGCTGAAGGGTCGGTTCGTCGCCGCCCGCGCGGAGCCGAAGCGGCTTGGCGGGCTGATCGCCGAGGGGATCGATCTTTACGAACAGGCGACCAACCGGCTGTGGGCCGTCGGCGCCTATGCCTCGCTGGCTGCCTCGACCGCCCGCGACGATCCGGCCTGGGCCAAGTTCGAATCCGACATCCGCGGCCGCGCGGCCGAGATCGGGGCGCGGACGCTGTTCTTCACCCTGGAACTGAACGAACTGGAGGAGGCGGAGATCGAGGCCGCCCTCGCCGCCGCACCGCAGGCCGGACGCTGGCGGCCGTGGCTGCGGCGGGTGCGGCTCGGCCGGCCGCACGAGCTCTCGGCCGATCTGGAGCGGCTGCTGGTCGATCGGGCGCCGGCGGTGGCCAATTGGGGCCGGCTCTATGACGAGACCTTAAGCCGGCTGGTGGTTCGCGCCGGCCGCGAAAACCTGACCCTGGCCGAGGCCCTGAACCGGCTGTCGGATCCGGACGGCGGACGGCGCAAACAGGCGGCGAGCGCCCTGGCCAGGGCGCTGGAGGCGCAGGCGCCGGTCCTGGGCCTGGCGCTGAACACCATAGCGACGGAAAAACAGGTCGAGGATCGTTGGCGCAAGTTCGCCGATCCCGCCGCCTCGCGCCACCTGGCCAATGAGGTGGACGCCGAGTCCGTCGATGCGCTCGAGGCGGCGGTGGTGGAACACTACCCCTCGATCTCGCACCGCTATTACGCGCTGAAAGCCAGGCTGATGGGCCGGACCCATCTCGACTATTGGGACCGCAACGCCCCGCTCGATGCCGTCGCGCCGCGCCGCTACGGCTGGGAAGAGGCCAAGCTCATTGTGCTCGACGCCTACGCCTCGCTGGCGCCGGCCTTCGCCGACCGGGCCAGGGTGTTTTTCGAGCAGCCGTGGATCGACGCCCGGCCCCGGCCCGGCAAGTCGTCCGGGGCCTATTCGCACCCGGTGACCGCCGACCGGCACCCTTACGTCTTCCTCAACTATATGGGCGAGCGGCGCGACGTGCTGACCCTGGCCCACGAGCTGGGCCACGCCGTGCACCAGACCCTGGCCGCGCCCCTGGGCACGCTCCTGGCCGACACGCCGCTGACGCTGGCCGAAACCGCCTCCATCTTCGGCGAGGGCCTGGTGTTCGACCGGCTGCTGGCCGAGGCGGCGCCGCCCGACCGCCGCGCGCTGCTGGCCGGCAAGATCGAGGACGGGCTGAACACGGTGGTGCGGCAGATCGCCTTCCATCGCTTCGAGACCCGCTTCCATGCGGCGCGGCTCAACGGCGAGGTCTCCGTCGCTCAGATCGCCGTCATCTGGCTGGAGGTCATGGGCGAAAGCCTCGGTCCGGCCGTCAGGCTCAACCCGGGCTACGAGGTCTATTGGGCCTATGTCAGCCACTTCGTGCACGCGCCCTTCTATGTCTACGCCTATGCCTTCGGTAATCTGCTGGTCGAGGCGCTGGCCGAGGCGCGCCGGCGCGATCCGAAGGGTTTTGCGCCGCTCTATACCGACCTGCTGGCGGGCGGCGGCGCGCGCACCTATGTGGAGGCCCTGAAGCCGTTTGGCCTCGATCCGCGACAAAAGGCGTTTTGGGAGTCCGGCTGCGCGCGTCTAGAGCGGCTGGTGGACGAATTCGAAGGGCTCGTTTGAGCCAGGGGCTTTTTTTAAGACCGAACGGCGAAGCTGGCCGGCGGAAAACCTATTGAAGCGTGGGCATTTCTGACGCTCACGCCGCGATTGAGATTTGAGGATTGGAATGCCAGACGATCAGCCCGTAATGCCGAATTGGAACGAGCCCGGCGAAGCGCCCCTGGCGGTGTTCGAAGGCGCGGTGCCGCCGGCGCCGAAATGGTTCGACTGGGCGATCGCCCAGCAGCCGGAGCGGTCCTTCGTCGAGGTGCTGGGCGCCAGGATCGAACTGCTGGCCTGGGGCGAACGCGGCAAGCCGGGCCTGATCCTGGTGCATGGCAACAGCGCCCACGCCGACTGGTGGAGCTTCATCGCGCCCTATCTGGCGCAGGACTATCGGGTGGCGGCGATTTCGCTCTCCGGCATGGGCGCCTCGGACTGGCGCGACGCCTATTCGTTCGAGACCTTCGCCCAGGAGGTTCGCGGCGGCGCGGAAGCCGCGGGACTTTACGACGCGCCGGTCAAGCCGATCTTCATCGGTCACTCCTTCGGCGGGTCCCAGGTCTTCTACGCGGCGCGTAAATATCCCCAGTGGATGCGCGGCGCCATCCTGGTCGATACCGGCTTCGGCGGCCCGCCGCCGGCGACCGAAGGCTTTCGCCAGCCGCAGATGCGCACCTCGCCCAACCGGGTCTATCCGACACTGGAGGCCGCGCTGGCGCGCTTCCGCTTCATGCCGCCGCAGGGCTGCGAGAACACCTTCATCGCCGACTTCATCGCGCGCCGGTCCTTGAAGCGCGCGCCGCTGGAAGGCGGCGGCGAGGGCTGGACCTGGCGGTTCGACCCGCAGCTCTGGTCCAAGCTCGACCGCACCGCCATGGCCTCCATGGCGCTGGAGGAAAGCCTCACCCCGCTGGTGCACGTGTTCGGCGAGAATTCGAAAATCATGCAGCGGGCCAGCATGGCCGATCCCGATGGTCTGCTGCAGGGTCTGAGCAAGGTGATCATCCCCGATTCCGAGCACCACATCATGGTCGATCAGCCACTGGCCCTGGTCTCGGCGATCCGCGCCCTGCTTGTCGGCTGGCCTTGAGCCGCCACAGCGGCGCGAACCGCCCTCGCCGCCTTGAGCGGCGGGCCGCATTAGTATAGTCGCCCTCATCAAACACGTTAGCGTGAGAGGGATGCGCATGGCCGAGGCGGCTTCAGACTACCATCACGGCGACCAGGACATCCACGCGCAGCAAGCGACCTTCCATTCGGTGCTGGTGGCGACCAAATGGTCGATCGTGGCGCTGGCCGCCGGGATCACCTTCCTGACCCTGTGGTTCTGCACCGGCGCCGGCTTCGTCACCGCCCTGATCACCGGCGCGATCATCACCGCGGTGGGAATCATCGCCCTTCGCGAGCGGCCATCCGCGCATTGACGACCCCGTCGCGCTGACGGCTGGAGAGATCTGAACGCATGGGCGCGCGCGTCGCCATCACGAGAGAACGCCGGCACGGCGAGACCCGGGTCGCGGCGACTCCCGACACGGTGAAAAAGCTTGTCGGGCTTGGCCTCAGCGTCGCGGTGGAAACCCGCGCCGGCCTGGCCTCTTCGATTCCGGACGCCGAGTACGAGGCGGCGGGCGCGGAGATCGCGCCAACCGCGAAGGCGGCGCTGGAGACCGCCGACATCGTGCTGAAGGTGGGCGCGCCGCCCGAGGACGAAGTCGCCGAGTTGAAGCGCGGCGCGATCCTGGTCGGGCTGCTCGACCCCTATACCGAACGACCGTTGCTGGACGCCCTGGCGGGCGCCGGCGTCACGGCCTTCGCCATGGAGTTCGTGCCGCGCATCACCCGCGCCCAGGCCATGGACGCCCTGTCCAGCCAGGCCAACCTCGCCGGCTATCGGGCGGTGATCGAGGCCGCCGCGGTCTATGGCCGGGCCTTTCCGATGATGATGACGGCGGCGGGCACGGTGGCGCCGGCCAAGGTCTTCGTCATGGGCGCCGGCGTCGCCGGCCTGCAGGCCGTGGCCACGGCCCGGCGGCTCGGCGCGGTGGTCACCGCCACCGACGTGCGCCCGCAGGTCAAGGAACAGGTGGAGAGCCTTGGCGCGAAGTTCGTCGCGGTCGAGGACGAGGAGTTCAAGGCCGCCGAGACGGCGGAGGGCTACGCCAAGGAGATGAGCGCCGAATACCAGGCGAAACAGGCGGCCCTGGTCTCCGACCACATCAAGAAGCAGGACATCGTCATCACCACCGCGCTGATCCCGGGCCGGCCGGCGCCCAAGCTGGTCTCGGCCGAGCAGCGCGCCTCGATGAAGCCGGGTTCGGTCCTGGTCGACCTGGCCGTCGAGCGGGGCGGCAATGTCGCCGGCGCCAAGCCCGACCAGATCGCCGATATCGGCGGGGTGAAGATCATCGGCTACACCAATCTGCCGGCCCGCATTCCCGCCGACGCCTCCAACCTCTATGCCCGCAACCTGGTCGCCTTCGTGGGCCTGCTGGTCGATGCCGAGGGCGCGCTGGCGCCCGATCTCGAGGACGAGATCCTGAAAGGCTCCATGCTCACCCACGACGGCGCCATCGCCCACCCAGCTTTCAAGGGGACCTGAGCATGGATGTCGTCGACCCCACCGTCTTCCGCCTGGCCATCTTCGTCCTGGCCATCTTCGTCGGCTACTACGTGGTCTGGAGCGTGACGCCGGCCCTGCACACGCCGCTGATGGCGGTGACCAACGCCATCTCCTCGGTGATCATCGTCGGCGCGCTGCTGGCCGCCGCCGCGCACGGGGCGGGACACATGGTGTGGATCTCCAAGGCCGCCGGCGCCGCGGCCGCGGGCCTGGCCTCGGTCAACATCTTCGGCGGCTTCCTGGTCACCCAGCGCATGCTCGGCATGTACCGCAAGAAGGACCGGGCGACGTGACCGCCAACCTCGCCGCCGTCGCCTATATCGTCTCGGGCGTCCTCTTCATCCTGGCCCTGCGCGGCCTGTCCAGCCCGGTGACCAGCCGGCGCGGCAACCAGCTCGGCATGATCGGCATGGCGATCGCGGTCGCCACCACCCTGCTCACCCTGTGGAAGGGCGGGGTGCTCGACGCCATCACGCTCGCCCTGATCGGCGGCGGCGTCGCCATCGGCGGAACGGTCGGCGCGGTGATTGCGCGCCGGGTGCGGATGACCGCCATGCCGCAACTGGTGGCCGCCTTCCACTCCCTGGTCGGCCTGGCCGCCTGCCTGGTCGCGGCGGCGGCGCTCTATACGCCGGCGGCCTACGGCATCGCGGTGGCGAACGGCGTCAAGCTGGAGAGCCTGATCGAGCTCTCCATCGGCGCGGCCATCGGAGCGGTGACCTTCACCGGCTCGCTGATCGCCTTCGCCAAGCTGAACGGCAATATGAGTGGCGCGCCGATCATCCTGCCGGCGCGGCACCTGCTCAACATCGCCATCGCCGTCGCGGTGGTGGTGCTGATCGTCATCCTGGCGATCAGCGGCGGCGGGGCCAGATGGGCCTTCTGGGGCGTCTTCGCGCTGGCCCATATCGCCGGCGTCACCCTGATCGTGCCGATCGGCGGCGCCGACATGCCGGTGGTGGTCTCGATGCTGAACTCCTATTCCGGCTGGGCCGCGGCGGCCCTGGGCTTCACGCTGGAAAACGTCACCCTGATCATCACCGGGGCCCTGGTCGGCTCGTCGGGCGCCATCCTCAGCTACATCATGTGCAAGGGGATGAACCGCTCCTTCGTTTCGGTGATCCTGGGCGGCTTCGGCGGCGAGGTCGCCGGCGGCGGCGGG
>DASYAQ010000367.1:0-22312 GCA_036501225.1 Caulobacteraceae bacterium
GAGAAGACGCGGTTGAGCACGCCGGAGCCGCGGGTGTCGGTGAGGAATTCGCCCTGGTAGCCGATCAGGCTGCGCGACGGCGCCTCCAGCACAAGCCGGGTCTTGCCGGCGCCGGACGGGCCCATGTCCTTGAGCTCGGCCTTGCGCGAGGACAGCTTCTCGATGACCACGCCGGCATAGTCGTCGTCGACGTCGATGACCACCTCTTCGATCGGCTCCAGCCGCTCGCCCTTTTCGCCCCGCTGATAGACCACGCGCGGGCGGCTGATGGCGACTTCGAAGCCTTCGCGGCGCATGTTCTCGATCAGCACGCCCAGTTGCAGTTCGCCGCGGCCGGAGATCTCATAGGCGTCCTTGTCGGCGGTTTCGCTGAACTTGATGGCGACGTTGGACTCCGCCTCGCGCAACAGGCGGTCGCGGATGACGCGGCTCTGCACCTTGTCGCCGTCGCGGCCGGCCAGCGGGCTGTTGTTGACCGAGACGGTGATCGAGATCGTCGGCGGATCGATCGGCTGGGCCGGCAGCGGGATCAGCACGTCCGGCGCGCAGATGGTGTCGGCGACCGTGGCCTTGGACAGGCCGGCGATGGCGACGATGTCGCCGGCGTCGGCCTCGTCGATCGGCTGGCGCTTCAGGCCGCGGAAGGCGAGTATCTTGGTGATCCGGCCGCGCTCGATCTCCTTGCCGTCGCGTGACAGGGCGTGGACGGTCATACCCGGGGTCAGCTTGCCGGCGTCGACGCGGCCGGTGAGCAGGCGGCCCAGGAAGGGATCGCTTTCGATCAGCACCGCCAGCACGCAGCCGGGATCGTTGGCGCGCGCCTCGGCCGAGGGGCGCGGCACGTGCCTGACGATCAGATCATAGAGCGGCGCCAGGTTCTCGTGAGGGTCGGTCAGGTCCTTCACCGCCCAGCCCTGCTTGCCGGAGGCGTAGAGGTGCGGGAAGTCGAGCTGCTCGTCGGTGGCGCCGAGCGCGGCGAAGAGGTCGAAGGCGTCGTTCAGCACCCGGTCCGGGTCGGCATGCGGCCGGTCGACCTTGTTCAGCACCACGATCGGGTGCAGGCCGATCTTCAGCGCCTTGCCGAGCACGAACTTGGTCTGCGGCATGACGCCTTCCTCGGCGTCGACCAAGAGCACGCAGCCGTCGACCATGCCCAGGATGCGCTCGACCTCGCCGCCGAAATCGGCGTGGCCAGGGGTGTCGATGATGTTGATACGGGTCTCGCCGGCCTCGCCGCGCCAGAGCACCGAGGTGCACTTGGCCAGGATGGTGATGCCGCGCTCCCGCTCCTGATCGTTGGAGTCCATGGCGCGTTCGGCATGCGCCTCATTGGCGCGGAACGCACCCGACTGGGCGAGCAGCTGGTCGACCAGGGTGGTCTTGCCGTGGTCGACGTGAGCGATGATGGCGATGTTGCGAAGGGACATGGGGGCTGGCTTGAGCGCCGGCGGCGGCGCGCGTTGGCTTCTAAACGAGGTCGGACGGGATGACCACCCCAAGGTAGGGGCTCGGCTTGTGCGGCGCAACATGACGCCATGAACAGAGGAGATATCAGAGAAAGGCTTACAGAATAACAAAAACGCCGAATCCGGACGAAGAAATTATCAGCCGTCTGCATTTTTTCGGTTGCGGCGTTGTGCGCTGCACCCTATACATTGGCTCGTGAGGCGTCCCTGACGCTTCTGCCCTTCCTGGGCGTTTCCTCCCTATGAACTGGCCGCGCCCGCGAAAGGCGCGGCCGTTTTTGTTTTCAGGCTCAGACCTTGCGGTCGCGCACCAGGGCGGAGAGGGCGGCGAACACGCGCTGCAGGTCGGTCTTCAGGCGAATAAAGCCGTCGTGCGGCTCCAGCGTCGCCTCGTTCAGATAGAGGCCGCGGTTGATCTCCACCTGCAACGCATGCCGCTTCGCCTGCGGCCGGCCGTAGAATTCGGTGGTGTAGCCGCCGGCGTAAGGGGCGTTGCGCGCCACCCGATAGCCCATGGATTCGAACTCGGCCTGCACCAGGGCGGTGATCTGCGGCGCGCAGGCCGCGCCGAACCGATCGCCGAGCACCAGGTCGCAGGCCCCGGCGCCGGCCATGTCGCCGCTCTGTCCCAGGGTGCGCGCCGCCGCCGCCGGCATCGAATGCCAGTCGATCAGCAGGGCCATTCCGAACTCCGTCGCCGCCTCGGTCAAAAGCTGATCCAGCGCGGCGTGATAGGGCCGGTGCACGGTCTCGATCCGCTCGCTGGCCTCGGCGAAGGTGAGCTTGCGGGCGTAGATCTCCTGGCCTTCGGCGACGATGCGGGCGATCGAGCCCAGGCCCGCGGCCACCCGCGCCGATCGGCCGCGGGCGAAGTCCGGCAGTTCGTCCTCGAACATCGAGGCGTCGAGCTCATAGGGCTCTCGGTTCACGTCGATATAGGCGCGCGCGTAAGACGCGGCGATCACCGTGGCGCCATGGCCGGTGGCGGCCTCGATCAGTTCGTCGACCAGGGCGTCTTCCGAGCGGCGGATGGCGTCGGCGTCCAGCGCCGAGGCGGCCATCATGTCCTTGGGGTATAGCCGCCCCGAGTGCGGCGAGGCGAAGACCAGCGGCTGGGCCTGGGTCGGCCGATGGATGGAGAAGGGCGCTTCGGCCGATTGCGACCAGACGAGGGGCGCGCGCGCGGCCGAGGCGACGATGGAGGCGGTCATGGCGGCACTATCGAACGTTGCGTTAGCCGCGGTCAACGCGCTCCGGCCACGGCGGCCGCCAAGGCCGGCGAGCGATCGCTTTATCGCCGGTTTACACATAGGCCCCTAAGCTCGGCTTCTTTGCGCCCCCAGGCAGTCCCCGACCCATGGTCAAGCCCGTCGTGATCCGCATCCTGCTCGCTGAAGACGATGATTCCCTTCGCGGATTCCTCGCCCGCGCCCTCGAGCGCGCCGGCTATGAGGTGGTCGCCTGCCCCGACGGCGAGACCGCCATCGAGGCGCTGGACCAGATGTTCCACGTGCTTTTGACCGACATCGTCATGCCGGGGATCGACGGCATCGAGGTGGCGCGCATCGCCGCCGCCCGCCAGCCCGCCATGCGCATCATGTTCATCACCGGATTCGCCGCCGTGGCGCTGTCCGCCGGCGACCGCGCCCCGGCCGGCGCCAAGGTGCTGGCCAAGCCCGTCCACCTGCGCGAGATCGTCGCCGAGGTGGAGCGGATGGTGGCGGCCTGAGGCCTCAGCCGCTTGCCGGCTTTCGCCCTCGCCTATATACCCGCCTTCCCGTTTTCAGACTGGACGCGTAGCTCAGCGGGAGAGCACCTCGTTGACATCGAGGGGGTCACAGGTTCGATCCCTGTCGCGTCCACCATCTTCTTCCCGCCAACAGCGGCTGACAGCGGTCTCGATGACCTCGACCCTGACCCGGATGGACGGCCGGCCGATCCCCGAACGGGCCGGCGAGATCCGGGCCTGCATGGTGGTGCGCAACGAGGCGCTGCGGCTGGCCTCGGTGCTGGGTCACTGCCGCCGGCTCGGCGTCGAGCGCTTCCTGATCGTCGACAACGGCTCCGATGACGGGACGCTGGAGCTGTTGCTGGCCCAGACCGACGTCCATGTCTTTTCCAGCACAGACAGCTTCGCCAGAAACAGCATGGGGATGGCCTGGACGAACGAGATCCTCGACTCCTTCGCCGATGACCAGTGGGTGCTGATCGTCGATGCCGACGAGCTTTTCATCTACCCTCGCTATGAGCAGGTCCGGCTGGCCGAATTCTGCCGTTTCCTGGATGCGACCGAGGCCCGCGGCGTCTTTTCCTTGATGCTCGACATGTATTCCGACCGGCCGGTGGCCGAGACCCTCCATACGCCCGGCCAGGCGCTGGTCGAGACCTGCGCCTGGTTCGACCGGGGCCCGTACCGGACCCTGGCCGTCAGCGAGTTCCCCTATACCCGCATCTATGGCGGCGTCCGCGACCGGCTGTTCCGCCAGGTGTTGCAGGGCCGCTACCATTCGCCGACGGTGAGCAAGATTCCGCTGGTCAAATGGCGCGCGGGCACGCGGTACCTGGCCGCGACCCACCATGTGACGCCGCTGCCGCTGTCGACCCTGGCCGGCGGTCTGCTG
This sequence comes from Caulobacteraceae bacterium, assembly GCA_036501225.1. Taxonomy (GTDB): domain Bacteria; phylum Pseudomonadota; class Alphaproteobacteria; order Caulobacterales; family Caulobacteraceae; genus Poindextera. The sequence continues at coordinate 4,088 of DASYAQ010000367.1, forward strand.
CATTTCAAGTTCCTGCAGGACTTTCACGCCCGCGCCGTGACCGAGATCGAGCGCGGCGAGCATCACAGCGGCGCTCACGAATACAGGGCCTATCTCGAACTGTTGCAGGCCGACCCGCGGTTCAACCTGATGTCGCCGGCCTCGGTGCGGTTCGAGGGCAGCGCTCAGCTTGTCCGCCTCGGCCTGATGCAGACCTCGGACGCCTACGAGCGGTTTGCAAACGCGCTGGGCTGACGGATAAGGTCTTTCCCAAAGCGGACAAGGGATGGAGCGACGTGGTGAAAGCAGAATCGGTGGGTCTGTCGCGGGCGCGGCTCGAGCGCCTGGATCGGGTGATGAAGGAACGCTATGTCGATGGCGGCCACCTGCCGGGCATCCTGACCCAGGTCTATCGCAAGGGCGAACTGGTCCATACCGGCATGGCCGGCCACATCGACCTCGAGCGCGACAAGCCGATGCGCGAGGACGCCATCTTCCGCATCTATTCGATGACCAAGCCGATCACCGCCGTGGCGTTGATGATGCTGGTCGAGGAGGGCCTGCTCGGCCTGGACGACGCCGTCCATACCCACATCCCGGCCTGGAAGCGGATGGGCGTCTATGCCAGCGGCGTGCCGACCCTGCTGGCCGACCAGCCGCCGCAATTCATGACCACCCAGCCCGACCGGCCGATGAAGGTGGTCGACCTGGTCACCCACACCTCCGGCCTGACCTACGGCTTCATGATGCGCACCAGCGTCGACGCCGCCTATCGCAAGCTGCACCTGGGCCAGTTCGACACGCCGGGCGGCCTGGAGACCATGATCGAGCAGCTGGCCAGCGTGCCGCTGGAGTTCTCGCCGGGGACGCAGTGGAACTACTCGGTCTCGATCGATGTGATGGGCTATCTGGTGCAGAAGCTGTCGGGGATGAGCTTCGGCGACTTCCTGCGCACGCGCCTGTTCGAGCCGCTGGGCATGACCGACACCGCCTTCTGGTGCCCGCCGGAGAAGCTCGACCGCTTCACCTCCTGCTATCAGCCGAAGCCGGGCGGCGGCCTGAAGGTCCAGGACGACGGCCAGAAGAGCACCTATGCGACGCCGCCCAGCCTGGAATCGGGCGGCGGCGGCCTGGTTTCGACCGCCCACGATTACATGCGCTTCTGCCGCATGATGCTGGGCAACGGCACGCTCGACGGCGTCCAGGTCCTCAGCCCCAAGACCGTCGCGCTGTTCAGCCTCAACCACCTGCCGGAAAACAAGGAGCTGGCCTCGATGGCGCCGCCGGGCGCCTTCAGCGAGGCGGGCTATTCCGGGATCGGCTTTTCCATCGGCTGCGGCGTCAATATCGATGTGGCCAAGACCCGGCTGCCCGGCACGCTCGGTGAATATTTCTGGGGCGGCGCGGCCTCGACAGCCTTCTGGATCGACCCGAAGGAGGATCTGGCCGTGGTGTTCATGACCCAGGTGATGGGCACCGACGCCCGCCTGACCCTGCGCCGCGACCTGCGCACCCTGGCCTATTCGGCGATGACGGAGTCCTACGCTTAGTAGAAGCCCTGCGTCATCAGCCTGGACTCCGAAGCCAGGTCCGGCGAGCCGGACTCCCTGCGGGTTGCGCAGCCTCGCCTGATCGAACAGGTTCAGCCGATGATCGAACTGATCAAAACCTCCGACGCGGTGCGGCTATCCTTCCTGCGCGCCGTCCTGAAGGACGCCGGCATCGAGACCACCGTGTTCGACGCCGGCGCCGGCTCGCTCTGGGGCACGGCGATCACCACGCGCCTCATGGTCGAGGCGGACGATCTCAACCAGGCCAGACGCGTCATCGCCGAAGCCGAGCGGCAGCTCGACGACTAGGCGGCCTTCTATCGATCCAGTTCCAGGACCACGAACGTTCCTGGCTTGGGGGTCGGGCGCTGTCCGGCGGGCACGGGCAGCACATACTCGGCCGTCGGCAGGTAAACCCGTCCGGTCTTGACGTCGACCGTTCCGGTGCGGGCGCCGATCTGCGTGGGCACGGTGTCGATGATGGTGTTGTCGTCCTTGCCGGACAGGGCGATGACCGACAGGGTCCCGGCAAGCGCCGACGGCACGAAAGCCAGCTGGCGGCGGTTGTCGTAGATCACCGCATCGGGGAATCCGCCCACCTTGAAGGTGGCGATCGCGCGGCCGGAGGCCGCAGCGAGAATGTCCACCCCGCCGTTGCCGCAGGCGGAAATCACCCGATCGCCGACGACATAGGCCAGGCCGGTCGGCCGGGTGCAGCCCGGCAGGTCGTAGCGGGCCACCACGCTGCGGGCCGCCAGATCGACGACGGCCACCTGGTTCTTGTCCGCGACATTGACGAAGAAACGACCCTTGCCGTCGGGCGCGCCGAACTCCAGGTGATCGCCCACCACGATCGTGCCCACCGCCTTCATGGCCTTGGGATCGATCAGGACCAGGGTTCCGGCGTCGCCGCAGATCACCACCACCAGCCCGGTCTTCGGATCGTACGCAGCGCCGTCGGCGTCCTTGGCCGTGGGGATGGAGGCGAGCAGTCTTCCGTCCACCGCGCTGATCACCCTGGCGGTGTTGTCGCCGCTGTTGGTGGTGACGATCAGGTCGGTTCCGGGGACCGGCGTCACCGCGTGCAGACGATCGCCCTGGGCGAAGGCGGGGTTGGCCTTGCCGGTGTCGGCGTCGATCGCGATGACGACGGTCTGATGCGCCACATAGACCCGCCGGCGGACGGGATCGAAGCTGGTATAGTCCCAGCCGCCGTCCGGCCCGGCGATCCGGTTCACGACATGCAGCCCGGTGGGATGGGTCGGGGCCGCCGCGCCGGCGGCAACCGAAAGCGTGGAGACGAGCAGCGCCGCGGCGAGACTCAGGCTGAGATGGTGGGTCATGGGCTTTGTCCTCAAAGGTGAGTGTTGGGGGAAGGTATCGCCGGATCGGCGAAAAGCCGCCCATCCGGCTTAGCGCCGCCGATCAGTTTGAACAATGCCGGCATGAGCAGCAGCACGAGCGGCCCCTGGGCGATCAGGCCGGCGATGATCGCCACCGCCAGGGGCTTCTGCATCGAAGCGCCGAGCGCCAGCGGCGCCAGCGCCAGGATGGCGGCGATGGTGGTCATGGCGATGGGCCGAAGCCGATTGGCGCCGGCGTCGATCAGGGCGCGCTCGGGCGTCTCGCCGATCGCCAGCAGGTGGTCGTATTCGGTGAAGTAGAAGATCGCCACCTCGGTCACGATGCCGATCACCATGGTCAAGCCCATCAGCGCCATGATGTTGAGCTCGGTCCCGGTGAGCAGCAGGCCGAGGCCGACGGCGCACGCCGCCAAGAGCGGCATGACGACGATCGCCGCCACGATCCGGAAGTTCTCGTAGATCAGCAACAGCAGCACCATCACGATCGCCATGGCCGCGATGAAGACGCTGGCCAGGCCGCGGAAGGCGGCCTGCTGTTCGGCATAGAGGCCACCCATCTCGAAGCTGACGCCGGCGGGCAAGGCGCCGGGCGCGGAAAGCGCCTTCGCCGCCTCGCTGGCCGCCGAACCCATGTCGCGCCCCTCGACCCTCGCGGTCACCGCCACCATGCGCCGCGAGTTCTCCCGCGCCACCTCGGTCTGGCCGCGCAGCACGGTGACGTCGGCGATCTGCGAAAGGCTGAGAATGTGGCCATCGGCGGCCTTGATCGGCAAGGCGGCGAGGCTCGACACCCGGTCGCGCTGGTCAGGCGGAATCCAGACCCTGACGTCGGTGAGGACGACGCCCGACTGGACCTGGGTGGCGAGTTGGCCCTGGACCATGGCGGTCACCTGGACGGCGGCTTCCGCCGGCGTCACCCCCTCGAGCGCGGCGCGCGCCAGGTCGAAATGGACGTCGAGGGCGTCGCCGGCGACAACCACGCCGTCGCGGATTTCGGTGATGCCGCGAACCTTGCCGAGACGGTCGGCGACGCTCTCGGCCGTGGCCTCCAGCAGCGGTTCATCCTCCGAGTAGAGCTTGACCTCGATGGGTTGAGGCACGGCGGTGAGGTCGCCGATCAGGTCCTCCATCAGTTGCGCGGTTTCCACGTCGACACCCGGCACGCGGGCCTGGATCTTGTCGCGCACCTCGTCCATGACCGCCTCGATGCCGCGCCGAGGCGCCGGCTTCAGGCGGATGAAGAAGTCGCCGGTATTGGACTCGGTCAGGTCGCCGCCGAGCTGCGCGCCGGTCCGCCGCGAATAGGTCGCCACCTCCGGCGTGCCGCGGACAATGGTCTCGATCTCGCGCACCAGGCGGTCGCTCTCGGTGAGCGACGTGCCGGGCGCGGTGACGTAGTCGAGCACGAACCCGCCCTCGTCCAGATGCGGCATGAAACCGCTGGGGAGCGTGACAAAGGCGATGGTCCCGGCGACGGCGAGCGGAACCAGGACGAAGAGGATCAGGATCGGCCGGGCGGTGGTGCGTTCCAGCGCGCCGCGATAGCGCGCGGTCAGGCCGCTCGGCGGCCTCTCCTTGCCGGGAGCGGCGTCGCGATAGAGCTGCTCGACCAGGATCGGCACGACCAGCCAGGCGATGAAGAAGGAGGCGATCAGGGCCACGGCCATGGTCAGCGCCAGGGCCCGGAAGAAGGCGCCGGTGACGCCGGAAAGGAAGGCCAGCGGCAGGAAGATCAGGATGGTCGCCGCCGACGACCCGGCGAGGGGCCGCAGGAACTCCTGCGCCGCCGCCTGCATGGCGCCGAGGCGATCGTAGGGCGCCTCGTTCAGCCGCCGTTCCATGTGCTCGATCATGACGATGGCGTCGTCGATGATCAGGCCGATGGCCGCGGCCATCCCGCCCAGCGTCATGATGTTGAAGCTCTGCCCGAGCAGCGTGAGCATCAGGGTGGTGATCGCCAGCACCACCGGCACCACCACCACCGCGATCAGGGTGACGCGGATGTTGCGCAGGAAGACCAGCAGCACGAGGCCGGCGAGCACCGCGCCGATGGCGATGGACAGCGCCAGGTCCCGGGCCGAGGAGACGATCAGCTGGCTCTGGTCGTACCAGGTGCGGACGGTCAGGCCGGGCGGCGCGGTGGCGCGGGCGGTGGCGAACACCCGGGCCACGGCCTTGACGATGCGCACCGTATCGCCGCTCGGCTGCTGATAGACCTGGAGGCTCACCGCCGGCTGGCCATCGGCGGTGATCCGCGTGAACGCCGGCGCGCTGGTCAGCTTCACGCTCGCCACGTCGCCCAGCCTGACGACCCCGCCGCCGGCGCTCTTGATCACCACCGCCTGGATCTGCGCGGCGTCGGTGAGCGCGCTGTCGTCCAGGGTGAGGAAGAGCTTGCCGCGGTCCTCGATCTTGCCGGCGGCGGAAAGCACATTGGCGCCGGCCAGGGCCGAGGTGATGTCGGCCACCGTCAGGCCGTAGGCGCGCAGGGTCGCCGGGTCGGCGACCACCTGGTACTCGCCGATGCCGCCGCCGAGGGAATCCACCCGCGCCACCCCGGGGATGGCGGTGAGCAGCGGGGTCAGGGTGAGGTCGGCGTAGCGGCGCAGGGCCACGGGACCGATGTTCGACGAGGTCAGACTGTAGGCCGCGACCGGAAAGACCGTGGTGTCCATCCGTCTGACCGTGAAGGTGACGCCTGGCGGCAGGGCGGAGGCCGCCTGCGCCAGCGCGCTCTGGGTGCGCTGCAGGGCGAGGTTCATGTCGCTCCCCCAGGCGAAACTGACCTTCAGATCGGCCTGGCCACGGCCGGTGGTGGAGCGAACGTTCAAGACGCCGGGCACCGCCCGCACCGCCTGGGCGAGCGGGCGGGTGATCACCGCATCCGTCTGGTCGATCGGCCGGTCGCCGGCCTCGATGGTGACGGCGATGCGGGGAAAGGCGATGTCGGGGAACAGGCCCACCGGCAGGCCGAAGCCGAAGAGCACGCCGGCGACGACGGCGATCCACAGCAGCGCCAGCAGCGAACGGCGATGGTTCGCAATCCTCTGCGTCAGCGTCATTTGCCGGCGATCCGGACCGCAAGCCCGTCCTGCAGCTGATAGGCGCCGACGACGGCCACCTGATCGCCGGCGTGGATCTCGCCGCTAACCGTGATCCGGTCTTCCTGTTCGGGGCCGGCGGCGACCGCGACCTGATGGGCCTTGCCGCCGCGGATGACGAAGACATGCGAGCCGTTCTCGTCATAGACCACCGAGGCGCGCGGGGCGGTCAGCGCCTGGATGGTCGCGACGGTGATTTCGCCCCGCACCGCCGCGCCGAGCGCAAGGCCCGCGCCCTCGGCCGGCGCCATCGCCGAGATCAGGCGCGTCGTCGGATCGACGGCCTGGCCGACCACCGTCAGTCGGCTCTCGATCGCCCGGTTTGGATCCAGCGCCGAGACGATCCGGACCGGCTGGCCCGCCACCAGTTGGGCGGCCCCGTTCGGCTCGACGCCGAGCTGAGCCACCAGGCCGCCGCTGGCGACCACGGAGAGCAGCGGCGCGCCGCTGGCCAGCTGTTGGCCCTTGGCGGCGGGGACCTGCCAGACGACGCCGGCGATCGGCGAGGCGATGGTCTGGCGGGCGCGGCCGCCGCCGGCGGCGGTCTGGGCGGCGAGCGCGGCCTGGGCGTCGGCGACGGCCTTCTGGCCGGCCGCGAGCTGGTCGTTGGCGGCCAGCTGCTGGGCATAGAGGCGTTGTATCCTGGCCAGGTCCTGTTTGGCGAAGGTCAGGGCGTCGGCCGCCTGGTGGTAGGCCAGGCCGCTGGCGGGGGTGTCGCCGACGACCGCCAGCGGCGCGCCGGCGGCGACAGGCTGCCCCGGCGCGACCAGCAGGTCCTGGACGATCACGTCCCGGGGCGCGGAGATGGTGCGGGTGGCGGCCGCCGAGCCGGCGATCACGCCATAGGCCTCGATGGTCCGGCTGACCGGACCGGCGCTGACCGGCGCGACGCTCACCAGAGCGGATGGCGCCGGTGGTTCGGCTTCGCCGGTCGGCTTGTACAGAATGCGCCAGGCCAGCAAAGCCAGGATGATGACGGCGGCCGCCGCGAGCGCCGCGATCCGCCAGTTCCGCAAGCGCTTCATGGCCGGCTTCCTTCCTCGGGCGGCAGGAACAGAACGGTCTCCAGTCCGATATCGGCGAGGCGGCGCGCCAGGCGCGCGTCCCAGAGCGCCACCACCGCCTTGAGCGCGGACTGATCGATGGCGAGATAGGCGGCGCTGTCCATGTCGCCCTTGGCGAAGGCCGGGCGGGCGCGCCGGGCTGCGGCCTCGAGGCGCGGAACGTCCGCCTCCAGCCGCTCCAGGTCGGCCCGTTCGGCGCTGAGATCGGCCTCGGCCTGGGCGACGTCCGCCGCGCCCTGGTCGAGCCGGGCCTGGTATTCCCGCGCCAGCTGCTCGCGCGTGGCGTTCTGAACGGCGATGTCGCCCTGATTGCGGTTGAAGATCGGCAGGGTGACGGTGGCCGTGATCCCGTTGGTGAGGATGGCGCTGGTGTCGCGCTGGCGGCTGTAGCCGAGATTGAGCAGCGGAAACTGCATGAGAATGGCTTTGCGCAGGTTGGCGTTCTGCGACTCGTAGCCGGCCTGCAGCGCCAGAAGATCCGGACGCCGCCGCGGCAGCGACGCCAGGGCCGATTGCAGCCCGGCCGGATCCGGATCGTAAGGCCCGACGTCGTCGATCAGGGTCAGGCGCACGGCGGGGGAAAGCCCGATCAGGGCGTTCAGCTGTCCGCGCGCCTTCTGCGCGTCGCGCCGGGTGGCGGCGAGCTGGACGTCGGCGTCGATCCGGGCGGCGAGATCGGCGCCGGCCACCGTCGCGGTGACGTCGCGCCGGCTGAGCGCCGCAGCCGACTGGCGGGCGCGGTCGGACAGTTCCGCATCCATCTGCGCCAGCACCGCGGCCTTCTGCTCGTCGATCAGCGCCGTGACGGCGTATTGGCGGGCCTGCTCGGCGATGCTGAACTCACCCCAGAGCAGATCGAGATTGGCCTGCCGCGCGGCGGCCTTGGCGGCCTTGAGCGCGACCGCGTGGGTGATCAGGGCGGTGAGGTCGATGGTCGGCGTGATCCCATAGGCGGTCACCAGGCCGCGCGGATGGTCTGGAATGTCGGCGCTCAGGACAACCTGCGGGTCCGGAAGCAGACCGGCGGAAAAGACCTGGGCGGCGGCGATGTGGGCGGTCGCGCGCCTGGCGGCGAGATCGGGGCTGTTGAGCACGGCGAGGATCGCGGCGTCGGTGGGATCGATGCCGCGGGCGGGATCGACCGGGTGCGGCGGCAGGGCCGCCAGCCGGATGCGTGAGACGTCGACGGAAAGCGCGCTGGCGCTGGTCGCCAGGTCCGGACCCTGCGCCAGCGGCCGGGGGCTGAAGTGCGCGCAGCCGCCGAGAACCGCCGCCGCGGCGAGCGCCGCGGCCAGGCGCGCGCCAAGAGCGGGATGAGCGCGAATCAATTTTCCCCCCGCAACCCGCTCTAAGCGCCCCCCGGCGCCCTTTTCCCGATCCTGAAGCGTCACAAGCGGTGATTGTCGGGCCTCGTCCCTCACGAGCCGCTGACCGTAAGATTGGGATTTGGCAATGTTCGTCCACCATGCCCGAACACCACGCGCGCCTCCAATCCGGGCGCGGCGTCGTGCAGGCTGGCTTCGGCGCCGTGCAGCCGCGCCACCGCCGCCACCAGCGCCAAGCCCAGCCCGCTGCCGGGGGTCGAGCGGCTGGCTTCGAGGCGATGAAAGCGGTCGAAGAGCCGTTCGCGTTCGGAGTCCGGGACGCCGGGACCGTCGTCGATCACCGCCAGGATCGCGCCGCCCGGCTCGACGCGACACCGCACCCGCACCCGCGCCCGGGGGCCGGCGTGCCGCAGGCCGTTCTCGACCAGATTGACCAGCATCTGCGTGATCAGTTCCCGGTCCCCGTCGACAAACACGGGATCGCCATCTTCCAGTTCCAGGCGCTGGCCGGCGTCTTCCGCCGAGGGGGCGAACGCATCGACGACGGTGCGCGCCACCGCCGCGAGGTCGAGCCTCTGGAACGCCGCGCGCCGCGCGCCCCCCTCGATCTGGGCGATGCGCAGCAGGGCGGCGAAGGTCGAGAGGATGGCGTCCAGGTCGCCGAGCGCGCCTTCGATCGCCGCGACCTGGGCCGGGCCGGGCCGGGCGCCGAGGCCGGCCTCGAGACGGCCGCGAAGCCGGGTGAGCGGCGTGCGGAGATCGTGAGCGATGTCGTTGGACACCTGGCGCAGGCTCTCCATCAGGGCGCCGATGCGGTCGAGCATGCGATTGAACGTGGCGGCGAGGCGCTCGAGATCGTCGCCGCCGCGCGCTTCGGGCACCCGGCGCGAGAGGTCGCCGTCGATGATGGCCTCGGCGGCGCCGGTGATGGCGGCGATCCGCCGGCCCATGCCGCGGCCAAGGCTATAGCCGCCGAGCAGACCGATCATCACCACGCCCCCGATCGCCAGCAGGAAACGCTTGGCCAGCAGCGCGTCCACCGCCTCGATGCTCTCGTCGTCGCCGCCGACCAGCAACCGGTAGCCGTTGGCCAGACTGGAGGTATAGACGCGGATCCGCTCGCGTTCACCGTCCGGCTGGCTGAGCCCGAGGTCCGACCACCCCGGAATGGCGCGATGCTCGTCCAGCCGGCCGGCGATGGCGCGTCCGTCCGCCGACACCAGGCCGTAGTCCAGCGCCCCCGGGGTGCGATCGCGCTCCTGCACGGCCTGGGAGACGCCGGTCAGGCCTTCGACCCGGAACTCCTGCACCAGGGCCGCCGACTCCGACAGGATTCGCGCGTCGAACTGCCGTGAAAGCGCCGCCCGCGTCGTCAGCACGGTGACGACGCCCAGCACCAGCACCGCGGCGACGAAGGCGGCCGTATAGAGCGCGGCAAGCCGCAGGCTGGCCGACCTGAGCACGTCTAGTCAGGTTCGCGCAGGCAATAGCCGGCGCCGCGCAGGGTCTGGATCAATTCGCCGGCGTGGCCCCTGTCCACCTTCGATCGGAGCCGGCTGATGTGCGTGTCGACGATGTTGGTCTTCGGATCGAAATGAAAGTCCCAGACCGCCTCCAGCAGCATGGTGCGCGTGACCACCCGGCCCGTATGGCGCATCAGGTATTCCAGCAGCTGAAACTCGCGCGGCTGCAGTTCGATTCGGCGCCCTCCGCGCGTCACCGTGCGGCGCAGCAGGTTCATCTCCAGGTCGGCGACGCGCAGGTTGGTCTGAACGTCCTGGGTTGGCGGACGGCGCGCCAGGGCGTTCACCCTGGCCAGCAGCTCGGCGAAGGCGAAGGGCTTGACCAGATAGTCGTCGCCTCCCGCCTCGAGCCCTTCGACCCGGTCGTCGATGCCGCCGAGTGCGGTCAGCAGCAGCACCGGGGTTTTCACGCCGGACGCGCGGATCGTGCGCAGGATCGCCAGGCCGTCGACCTGGGGAAGCATGCGGTCCAGCACCATGACGTCGTAGGTTTCTCCCGCCGCGAGGAGCAGGCCGTCGCGCCCGGACGCGGCGTGATCGACCGCATGCCCAGCCTCGGTCAGCGCCCGTTTCAGGTAGGCGCCGGTCTGTTCGTCATCTTCCACCAGCAGCAGCTTCATCGACGGACCTTCAGCAAGGTCGAACGGCGCGCGTCAGTCTGGATGAGCGCCTTCCGCGTCATTCTCAAGCACCCGTCCGTCCGCGGCGTCGACCCCGACCTCATAGACATGACCCGCGGCCTTGATGTCGAAAGAATAACGGAGCCCGCTGCCGCCGGCTTCCTTTTCCAGTTCCTGGTCGGTGAACGCGCCGGGCCGCGCCTTCAGGGCGATGGCGCGGGCGTCGGCCAGGGAGATGCGGGCCCGGCCCGCGAGCGCGTGGCCCTTGAAGGTCGGGATCGTGCGACCGGTCGCCATGCCGCCGCCGGCGCTGGCCAGGACGATGGCCAGAGCGGCGGCCGGGAGGAGCGTGCGGTTCATTGCGAGAATGCCTGTGTTGCGCCCGCCCGGACCCTGGCTGCGCCACCCCCGCTGTCGCGGCGGTGGGCGCGGGGTTAAGGATCGCCAATGGTTGGCCAGAGCGGTCTGCGACGGAAACCTGGGCCGTGGCGCGTGCAAGAGCGGGGCAAAACCAGAATGCACCTTCGGGCGCATCATCTTTGTCGGGAATCCTTGAACATCATGAACCTCCTCCTCCGGGCCTCCGCGAGTTTCGCGGCGATGGCCGCCGTCGCCTCAGTTGCTTACGCTGTCCAAGCCCAGGACCAGGCGCCGCCGGCGCAGGGCCCCGCACACTCGGCCGAACAGCGCGCCGCCTGGACGCATGACCGCCAGGAGGCTCACGCCAAGGCCTTGCAGGCTGTCCTCAACCTTCGCCCCGACCAGGAAGCCGCGTTTCAGGCCTTCCAGGCGGCCATGACGCCGCCGCCGCGCGAACATCATGACCACATGGACCAGGCCGAGGCCGCCATGACCACGCCGCAGCGTCTCGACCGCATGGCCGATCGCATGGCCAGGCGCGAGGCCGAGTTCCGGCGCCGCGCCGAGGCGATCAAGTCCTTCTATGCAGCGCTCAGCCCCGAACAGCAGCGGGCGTTCGACGCCATGCCGATGATGCAAGGCGGCGATCATGGCATGGGCCATGGCCGCCATGGGTCCGCCGAGCACGGACCCGACGCCCAGAGCTAGCCGCGGGGCCGTCGCAGCGTTCAGCCGGGCGCGCCACGCGGCGGGCCCGGCTCTTCGACGCAATGGGCTGATTCGTCGCGACATTTGTCGATCCATCTGCGTTGAGCGGGCGCGCACTCCCCTATAGGCTCAGCCTGATTCGGCGCGCGCCGGGGAGCGGGGCCATGCGAAAGCCAGGGGGGCGGCAATGGGCGCGGCGCGGCGCTCTTGTGCTCGTCATGCCGACCGCCCTCCTGCTCACCGCCTGCGCCGGCGGTGGTGGCGGCGGCGGCTCGCCGGGGACACCCACGCCAACCCCTACGCCCGCACCAACGCCGACACCGGCGCCGACGCCGACGCCGACGCCGACACCAACCCCTACGCCAACGCCGACACCCACACCAACGCCGTCGCCGTCGCCGACGCCAACGCCTACGCCTACGCCTACGCCTACGCCAACACCAACGCCGACACCCACACCGACGCCCACGCCCACGCCGACTCCGACGCCCACACCAACGCCCACGCCAACCCCCACCCCGACCTTTCCCACGGCGAACAGCCAGGAATTCATCAACCAGTACGGCCTGGGCCAGATCCACGCCGCCGCCGCCTTCGCCGCCGGCGGAACGGGCCAGGGGATCACGGTCGCGGTCATCGACACCGGCGTCGACGCGGCCAACGCGGAGCTGACCAACCCGATCAACGACATCTCGCCCGCCTCGACCGACGTGGTCGGCACGCGCAACATGCCCACGGGCCTCGGCCAGCATGCGACCTGGGTCGCCGATGTGATCGGCGCCGAGTTCAACGGCTTCGGCACGGTCGGCGTGGCCTACAAGTCGACCATCCTTTCCATCCGCGCCGATACGGTCGGCAGCTGCACCAATGCCAACAGCAGCGGCTGCTCGTTCACCGACGACGACCTGGCGACCGGGATCAACTATGCGGTGGCGCACGGCGCGAAAGTGATCAACCTGTCGGTCGGCGGCCCTGACGAGCTGGGGGTCAATTTCGAGACCGCCCTGCTGAACGCCGTCAAAGCCGGCGTGGTGGTGGCCGTGGCCGCCGGCAATGACGGGGGCGCCAACCCGGAATGGCCCGCCATGTACGCCGTCGATGCCCGCTACCAGGGCTCGGTGCTGGCGGTGGGCGCAACCACCGAGGCCGGTCCGCTGGCATCCTATTCCGACAAGGCGGGCATGGCGGCGGCTGGGTTTGTGGTCGCGCCTGGCGACTCCATCGTCACCGATTGCGGCCTGCCGGTGCACGGCGCCTCGACCTGCCCGGTGGTCTCCGGCACCTCGTTCGCCGCCCCGCATGTCGCAGGCGCGCTGGCGCTTTTGCTGCAGGCCTTCCCCAATCTGACCGGCGCCAAGGCGGTCGCCATCCTGGAACAGACCGCCGACCACGCCGGCATCTACGCCGACGCCACCACCTACGGCTTCGGCCTGATCGATCTGCAGGCGGCGTTCCAGCCGATCGGGACCACGAGCGTGCCCAGCGCCAACGGCGGCACGATGGCCACGGCGCCGGCGGCCGGCACGACGCTCGCGTCGGGTTTCGGCGACTCCATGCAGCGCACCACCGCGCTGAACACCATCGGCTACGACAGCTACGACCGGATGTTCGACGTCAACCTGGCCGCCGGCTATCGCGCCGCGCCCAGGCGCAGCATCCAGTCCGACATTCCCGTCACCCCGCATGTCGCGCAGCTGGCCCTGACCCAGGGCCCGGTGAAGCTCAGCCTGACCACCGACACCGAGCCGGATAACGGTCCCGACCTGCGCGGCCGCGACGACCTCCGCCAGGCCGAGGAGCGGCGCGCCGACGTCAATCTCGAGGCCGATATGGGCCGGCTATCCTTGCAGGCCTGGACCGGCCAGGGCGGCATGGCGCCGGCCGCCGGACTGGGCGCGGGCGAAAACGCCTTCGCCGCCATCGCCCAGCCCGACCACGCCGTCCGCGCCGCCTACAAGCTCGGCGCCGCCTGGTCGATCGCCGCCGAGACCGGCGGCGGCAGCGCTTACGCCCTCTACGGCCTGACCAATCTGGCCCCGTCGCACTACGACATGGCCACCGCGCGGTTCCAGCGCGGCCGCTTCACCGCCGAGGTCTCCGCCGGCGACCTGGTCGAGCCGCAGGGACCGCTCGGCTCCTTCCTGCCGCGCGGCTCGACCTTCGCCCTGCCGGCGCAGACCAGCTTCACCACCGCCCGCCTCGAATGGGCCGCCACCGATCTGCTGTGGCTCTCCGCCGAGGGCGGATTTGGCCGCACCAACGCCCAGGGCCAGTTCCTCAACCTGGCTTCCAACGCCGTTTCCAGCCAGTGGAGCCTGTCGGCGCGGACCGCCTGCGAGGCGATCCGGCCGGACTGCCTGCGCTTCGACGCCGAGATCGCCCAGCCCACCCGGATCGAGAGCGGGACCTTCAGCGCGGTGCTGGCCGACGTCCCGGCCCAGTACGGCGACCCGTTGACCTTTTCGAGCCGGTCGTTCAGCGCCAGCCCCTCGGGCCGCGAGGTGGACCTGCGCTTTGGCGTCGCCCGCGCCTGGGCCCGCGCCGGCGAACTCGACCTGCAGGCGCTCGGCGTGCTGGACGAGAACAACGTGCATGGCGCGCCGCCCAATCTTGGCCTGCTGGCGAGCTGGCGCTCGCGGTTTTGAGCCGCCCCGCCGGCCTCGCCATCCTCGACCGGGATGGCGTGCTGAACGTCGACATCGGCTATGCGCACCGGCCGGACCAGCTGGTGCTCGCCCCGGGCGCGCCCGAGGCCGTGCGGCGGCTGAACGACGCGGGCTGGGCGGTCGCGGCGGTCACCAACCAGTCCGGGGTGGCGCGCGGCCTCTATGACGAGGCGCAGGTCGGGCGGTTCCACGCGGCGATGGACGCGGCCCTGGCGGCGTCGGGCGCGCGCATCGACGCCTGGTACTACTGCCCCTTCCACCCGGACGCGGTGGTCCCGGCCTATCGCCACGCCGACCATCCGGACCGCAAGCCCAACCCCGGCATGCTGCTGCGCGCGCTCGCCGACTTCGCCGTGGCCCCCGAGCGCGCCTTCCTGATCGGCGACCAGGCCAGCGACATCGAGGCGGCGCGGCGCGCCGGCGTGCGCGGCTATCTGTTCGGGGGCGGCGACCTTGACGCTCTGGTCGCCGAGGTGCTGCGCGGGATGGCGGCGGTTTAGCGGTTGGCGCCGGTGGTGATGCCGAGTTCGTTGAGCACACCGACCAGCATGACCAGCACGAGCGCCGCTGAAACCAGCATGAAGACCTGCCACGGCGGCGGCGGCGGTTTTGAATAGTCGCGCGGCTTGGCGCCCATCCAGCCGAAAAATACGGTCAGGGCGAGGAAAGCGGCCAGAAGCGCAATCGTGATGGGCAGGTTCATGGATAGGGTCGTCCCGTCCCGTCGCGTGGCGTCCGGCGCGACCGGGCGAGCTTCTAGCAGCGCCCGCGCTGGCCTGACAACCGGGCCGTCGCTGACCGCTCGCCTAGAGCGGGCCTGCGGAAAAGTGCGAAGCGGTTTTCCGCCCGCAACCCGCTCCAACTCTTAGGGATCGATCACGTTTATGATTTTGGATTGATTCAATCCAAAATCATCGTGATCTAGCGCCTCCAGCCGCGCTAAGGACCAGGGCCTTCCGGGGGATCCTTTACGCGCAATGCCTTACGTCGGCCGCTACATCAATATGGACCGCAGCACCGAACGTCGCCGGCTGCTGGAGGAACGGTTCGCGGCCCTCGGCTGCACCGACCGCTACACGCGCTTCGCGGCCGTCGATGGCCATAGCGTGGACATGGGCCATTCACCGCTGAACCCGGGCGAGTACGGCTGCTTCATGTCGCACTATCAGTGCGTCAAGGAGTCGATGGACCGGGACGTGCATCTGCACATTGTCGAGGACGACGTCGTCTTCGGCCCGAACACCATTCTGCTCCTGGACCAGACGGTCGAGGACTCGTTCCGCGACGCCGAGATGACCTTCACCGACATCTTCATCGCCGGCAATCTGGCGACCATGGTCGGGCTGATGGGCTATTATCGCCTCTCCGGCATTCTGGATCCGACGCCCGGCGCCACGGGCCGATGGCCAAAATTCGTCAACTTCTTCGGCCTGAAGGCCGCCTCCTTCGCCGGCTCGGCCTCCTATGTCATCCGCAGCGACGCGCGCGCCAAGATGCTCAGCCTGATGGAGGCCGAGCTGGCGGCGGGGCCGACCATGCCGGTGGACGGTTTCTTCCAGAAGATCGTCCAGGCGGGGGAAATCAGCGCCTGCTGCACGGTGCCTTTCCTGACCTCGGTAGATCTCGCCGGCATCGTCTCGACGACCATCGAGGGGCGCTCCCAGCACGACCGTTCGGCCTTGGCCTTCTTCATGCTGAGGAACTACTTCTTCGTCGACAAGGACGACGCGGCGCTGGCCCAGCTGGGCGCCGAGCTGAAGGGCTATGTGCGGGATCCAAACTTCATCGACCCCCTGCTCGACGCCTTTCGGTTCATCTTCAGCGACGACTTCGTCGCCTTCTGAAATTGGAAATTGGGGACACGTACGCATCCCCCCGTCCTGGGCTTTCGATCATCAGGGTTGGGAATGCGTACGTGTCCCGAATTTGCCTTCGGCGGGGATGAGCGGTGGGGGTGTGGCCAGCGTCGCCCAACTCGGCTGGCGTCGCCGCAGCTTGCGCCGCGCGGGGCCACCGCGCTAACTCCCGGCATGAGCCCGCCCATCATCGCGCCCTCGATCCTTTCGGCCGATTTCGCGCGCCTGGGCGAGGAGGCGCGCGCCGTCGAGGCCGCGGGCGCCGACTGGCTGCATGTCGACGTGATGGACGGTCATTTCGTGCCCAACATCACCATCGGGCCGATGGTGGTCAAAGCACTGCGCCCGCACGTCAGCATCCCTATCGACGTGCACCTGATGATCGCCCCGGCCGATCCCTATCTCGAAGCCTTCGCCGAGGCGGGCGCCGACCGGATCAGCCTGCATCCCGAGGCCGGGCCGCACCTGGACCGCTCGGTCAAACACATCCACGCCCTCGGCGCCAAGGCCGGCGTGGTGCTCAATCCCGCCACCTCGCCCGATGCGATCGAGTGGATCCTGGACGAGATCGACCTGGTGCTGATCATGACGGTCAATCCGGGCTTCGGCGGCCAGAGCTTCATCGCCTCGCAGCTGCGCAAGATCGAACGCGTGCGCGAGATGATCGATTCCTCCGGTCGCGACATCGTGCTGGAGGTCGATGGCGGGGTGACGGCCGAGACCGCGCCGCTGTGTCTCGCCGCCGGCGCCACGGCCCTGGTCGCCGGCACCGCCGTCTTCAAGGACGGCCCGGCCGGCTACGCCGCCAACATCCGCGCCCTGAAGGGCGTCTGAGCCGAACCAGGGGATGGCTGGCGCCCAGTCCCCCGCGCGCGCCGGCCTGGTGCTGGAGGCGGCCGGCGCCGCCTTCCGCAGCCAGGTGGCGCGAGAATGGCGCGGCTCGCCGCCGCATCTGAGC
The DNA here is from genome assembly GCA_036501225.1 of Caulobacteraceae bacterium. Taxonomy (GTDB): domain Bacteria; phylum Pseudomonadota; class Alphaproteobacteria; order Caulobacterales; family Caulobacteraceae; genus Poindextera. Next base: position 21,162 of record DASYAQ010000367.1, read on the forward strand.
GGCCTGGAGCGCCCCAGGGCCGAGGGCTGGGCCGCCGGCCCGCGCGACGCCCGCCCGGTCGATCCGATCATGGCCGGCGCCATCCTCGGCGGCGTCTTTCCCCTGGCCGGCGAGACCCTGGCGGTTCCGGCGGGCGCCGATCCCTGGAGCCGGGCCAGCCCCGGGCGGCCCTTCGCGCTGGCCTTGCACCGTTTCACCTGGCTGCCCTCGCTGGTGAGCGTCGGCGAAGCCGGCCAGCGCGAGGCGCTGCGCCTCACCCTGGCCTGGGAGCGGGTGTTCGGGCGCTGGAACCGGTTTTCGTGGAGTCCCGACGCCCTGGAGCGGCGGGCGTTCAACCTGGCCTGCGCCGGCCGCGCCCTGACCGCCCCGGCCTCCCAGGCCGAACGGCTGGCCTTGAGCCAGAGCCTGGCGCGCCAGGCGCGGCATCTGCTGCAGCTCGCCAGGGCCCCGGCCCGCGCCGCCGAGCGCTTCGCGGTGGTCGCGGTCGCCGGCGCGGCGCTGGCCGGGACCGCCGGCGAGCGCCTGCTGAAGGACGGTCTGGCCGGGCTGGGCGCCGCCCTTGAGGAAAGCGTCCGCCCCGACGGCGGCCACGCCAGCCGCTCGCCCCAGGCCGGGCTGGAGCTGTTGTTCGACCTGCTGGCGCTCGAGGACGGCCTCAGCCAGCGCGGCGCGGCGCCGCCGGACGCCGTCTCCCGCGCCATCGACCGGCTGACGGCCGCCACCCGTGCGCTGACCCTGTCCGACGGGCGGCTGACGGCCCTGCAAGGCGGCGAGACCGGCGCCAGCGCCTATGTCGCCGCCGCCCTGGCGCACGGCCCCGAGCCCGAACTGCAGGCCCCGCCGCCGCCGGACGAGACTGCCCGGGGCGCCTACGAGCGGCTGACCGCGCCCGGCCTGCAGGTGATGGTCGATGCCGGCGCCCCGGCCGACGGCGCGTGGAGCCTCGCGGCTTGCGGCCAACCCATGGCCATCGAAGTGGTCTGCGGCCGCGACCGGCTGATCAGCTCCAGCGCCTGGAGTCCCGAGGCCGCCGCCCCGCAGGCGCTGCGCATGGCCGGCGGCGCCTCGACCGTCAGCATCGGGCTTGGCCATGTGGGCGCGCCGCTGGACGGATTCGCCGGTCGCGCGTTGGGCGCCCGCCTGGTCGGCGG
>DASYAQ010000368.1:0-1920 GCA_036501225.1 Caulobacteraceae bacterium
GTGATGCCGCGGTCCTTGGCCACCGCCGGGGCGGAAACCATGTTGACCTCCGAGAGCATGGGCCTGAGCAGGCCGGCCAGCGCCGTTGCGGTCAGCGGCTTGACGTTGATGGACGCGACCTCGCCCTCATAGGCGATGTCGATGGCCTTCAGACCCACGTCGACCATCTGGCCGGCGAAGGCGCCTAGGCGTTCGGCCAGAGCCACGAACGGCTTTAGCTTCGGCGCTTCGTCGGCGGTGACCGAGGGGCTGTTCAGGGCGTTGGAGACCGCGCCGGTGAGCAGGTAGTCGCTCATCTGCTCGGCCACCTGCAGGGCGACATTCTCCTGCGCCTCGTTGGTGGAGGCGCCCAGATGCGGCGTGGCGATGAAGTTGGGCGCGTCGAACAGCACGTTTTCCTTGGCCGGCTCGGTGACGAAGACATCGAAGGCCGCGCCGCCGATATGGCCTGAATCCAGGCCCTCGCGCAGGGCCTGTTCGTCGACCAGGCCGCCGCGGGCGCAGTTGATGATCAGCACGCCCTTCCTGGCCTTGGCCAGGGCCTCGGCGCCCAGGATGTTGCGGGTCTTGTCGGTCAGCGGCGTGTGCAGGGTGATGATGTCGGCGCGGGCCAAAAGCTCGTCCAGCTCCACCTTCTCGACGCCGATCTCCACGGCCCGTTCCGGCGACAGGAAGGGATCGTAGGCGACCACCTTCATCTTCAGGCCGTTGGCGCGGTCGGCGACGATCGAGCCGATATTGCCGGCGCCGATCAGGCCCAGGGTCTTGGCGTAGAGCTCGACGCCCATGAAGCGGTTCTTCTCCCACTTGCCGGCCTGGGTGGAGGCGTCGGCCTGCGGCAGCTGGCGGGCGAGCGCGAACATCAGGGCGATGGCGTGTTCGGCGGTGGTGATCGAGTTGCCGAACGGGGTGTTCATCACCACGATGCCGGCGGCGGTGGCGGCGGGGATGTCGACATTGTCGACCCCGATGCCGGCGCGGCCGATCACCTTCATCGACTTGGCGGCGGCCAGCACATCCTTGTCGGCCTTGGTCGCCGAGCGGATGGCCAGGCCGTCATAGTCGCCGATGATCGCCAAGAGCTCGTCCTTGCTGAGGCCGGTCTTGACGTCGGCCTCGACGCCGCGGGCCTTGAAGATGTCGATGGCGGCGGGGGAAAGCTGGTCGGAGATGAGAACGCGGGGGGGCATGTGGATGGCCTTGAGGGGAGTCCTCCCGGCATTGAGCCATGAGGACTGAAAAGAGCGATGGCGCGAGGTCCCCTCCCGCGGCGAGAGGGGAAAGCGGACTTAGGCCGTCTCGAGCAATTCGTCGGCGACGGTGGCGAAGGCCCAGTCGAGCCAGGGGGTGAGGGCCTCGAGATCCGAGACCTCCACCGCGCCGCCGCACCAGATGCGCAGGCCCGGGGGCGCGTCGCGATAGGCGGCGGCGTCGAGCGCCACGCCCTCCTTTTCCAGCAGGTCGGAGAGCTTCTTGGCGAACTCCGCCTGGCCGGCCGCCGGCAGGGACGTGACGCGTGAATCGACGATCTTCAGGCAGACGCCGGTATTGGAGCGCGTCTTCGGATCCTCGGCCAGGAAGTCGATCCAGGGGGTCTTGTCGGCCCAGCGGGCGATCACCGCCGTATTGTCGTCGGCTCTGGCGTACATGGCCTGGAGGCCGCCGATAGACGAGACCCACTTCAGCGCGTCGAGATAGTCCTCGGTGCACAGCATCGACGGCGTGTTGATGGTCGAGCCCTCGAAGATGTCGCGCGACAGCTTGCCGGCCTTGTTGGTCATGCGGAAGAGTTTCGGCAGGGCCCAGGGCGGGCTGTAGCTTTCCAGCCGGGCGACGGCGCGCGGCGACAGGATCAGCATGCCGTGGGCCGCTTCGCCGCCCAGCACCTTCTGCCAGGAATAGGTGACCACATCGAGCTTG
>DASYAQ010000369.1:0-3205 GCA_036501225.1 Caulobacteraceae bacterium
CGAGGTGAAGCCGTGCTGCATGGCGGTGGCGCAGGTGGCTTCGCAGTCGCCGTGGTCCTGGTGCATGCAGACCGGGATGTGCGGCCAGATCTCCACCAGGGCGTCGATCATGCGCGCCAGCATGATGTCGTTGGCATAGGCGCGCGCGCCGCGGCTGGCCTGGATGATCACCGGCGCCGAAACCGCGTCGGCGGCGGCCATGATGGCCAGGCCCTGTTCCATGTTGTTGATGTTGAACGCCGGCACGCCGTAGCCGTGCTCGGCGGCGTGATCGAGTAGCTGTCGCAGCGTAATCCGCGCCAATTTCAGTCCCCCGTCCTTCAACCGCCCCTATTTCGAGGCTTGCAGCGCCGCTACCCCCGGCAGCGTCTTTCCTTCCATCCATTCAAGAAACGCGCCGCCGGCGGTGGAGACGAAGGTGAAGTCGCCGCAGACGCCGGCCGTGTTCAAGGCCGACACCGTATCACCGCCGCCGGCCACCGCCACCAGCTTGCCGGCCTTGGCCAGTTCCGCCGCGTGGCGCGCGGCGGCCAATGTGCCCTTGTCGAAAGGCGGCACCTCGAAGACGCCGAGCGGGCCGTTCCAGATCAGCGTTTTCGAGGCATCCATGGCGTGGTTCAGCCGCTCGACCGTCTCCGGGCCGGCGTCGAGGATGCGCTCGTGCTCGTCCAGCTCGCCAAGCCCGCGCACCCGCGCCGCCGCGCCGGGCTGGGCGTGCTCGCCGACGACGATGTCGATGGGCAGCAGCAGTTCGCAGTGGTTGCGCCCGGCGTTGCGCACGATGCCGCGCGCCTCGTCGGCCAGGTCCTTCTCGCAATAGGAGGCGCCGACCTCCCAGCCTTGCGCATAGAGGAAGGTGTTGGCCATGCCGCCGCCGATGGCCAGCTTGTCCAGCTTGCCGACCAGGTGGTTGAGCAGCTCGATCTTGGTCGACACCTTGGAGCCGCCGACGATGCCCAGCACCGGCCGCTGCGGGTGGCCGAGGGCTGCGTCCAGCGCCGCCAGTTCGCGGCGCATGTCCTCGCCGGCGTAGGCCGGCAACAGATGCGCGATGGCCTCGATCGAGGCGTGCGCCCGGTGCGAGGCGGAAAAGGCGTCGTTGACGTAGATATCGCCCAGCACCGCCAGCTGCTTGGCGAAGCCCTCGTCATTGGCCTCCTCGCCGGCGTGATAGCGCAGGTTTTCCAAGAGCAGCACGCCGCCGGGCTTGAGGAAGCCGACCGCGCGCTCGGCCACCTCGCCGATGCAGTCGTCGGCGAAGGCGACCTCGGTCCCGAGCAGTTTCGACAGCGGCTCGACCACCGGTTTCAGGCTCATCGAGGGCACGCGCTTGCCCTTCGGCCGGTCGAAATGGCTGATCAGGATGATCTTCGCCCCGGCCTTGCGCAGCAGCGCGATGGTCGGGATGGCCATGCGCAGGCGGGTGTCGTCGGTGATCTTGCCGTCCTGCATCGGGACGTTGAAGTCCTCGCGGACCAGGACGCGTTTGCCGCGCAGATCGACCTGGTCGAGGGTGCGGAAGCTCATCTAGCCCAGCTTGCCCATGGCGAGCGCGACATCGGCCATGCGGGTCGAGAAGGCCCACTCGTTGTCATACCAGGCCAGCACCCGCGCCAGGCCGCCGTCGATCACCTGGGTCTGCCCCAGGGCGACGGTGGCCGAGGCGGCGACATGGTTCAAATCGATGGAGACCAGCGGCTCCTTGGTCACCGCCAGGATGCCGCGCAGGGGAAGCTCGCCCGCCGCCTTTTCGAAGGCTTGGTTGATCTCGTCCCTGGTCACGTTGCGGCCGGGGGTGAAGACCAGATCGACCATGGAGACATTGGCCGTCGGCACGCGCACGGCCGAGCCGTCCAGCTTGCCGACCAGTTCGGGAATGACCAGGCCGATAGCCTTGGCCGCGCCGGTCGAGGTCGGGATCATCGACAGCGCCGCCGCGCGGGCGCGATGGAGGTCGTGGTGCAGGGCGTCCTGGGTCGGCTGGTCGCCGGTATATGCGTGTATGGTGGTCATATAGCCTTGCTGGATGCCGAAATTGTCCACCAGCACCTTGGCGGTCGCGGCCAGGCAGTTGGTGGTGCAGGAGCCGTTGGAGACCACCAGGTCTTCCGTGGTCAGAGCGGCGTGGTTGACCCCGAAAACCACGGTGCGGTCGGCGTTGTCGCACGGCGCCGAGACCAGGACCCGCCGGGCGCCGCCGGCCAGATGCGCCTTGGCCTTGTCGCGGGTGGTGAAGAGGCCGGTGCATTCCAGCGCGATGTCGACGCCGAGGTCCTTGTGCGGCAGCTCGGCCGGGTCGCGGATGGCGGTGAACTTGATCCTGCCGAGGCCGACATCGATGCTGTCGCCGTCGACGCTGACCAGGCCCGGGAAGCGACCGTGCACGCTGTCGTAGCGCAGCAGGTGAGCGAAAGTCTCGATCGACCCGAGATCGTTGATCGCCACCACCTCGATGTCGCGGCGGGCGAACTCGACGATCGAGCGCAGGACCAGCCGGCCGATGCGGCCGAAGCCGTTGATGGCGACGCGGACGGTCATCGGCGAGGTCTCCTCGATTCAAGCTAAGGCGGGCGGTTTTGCGGCTGGGGGGCGGCAAGTCAAGCCCGCGAGGACCAGGGACGGTTCCCGAAGGCCGCGGAATTCACAAAAGCTTCACGCGCGCAGCTTGGCCCTGGCCTCGGCCGCGACAGCCTCGGCGGTGATGCCGAACTCGCGATAGAGCCGCTCGGCGGGCGCGCTGGCGCCGAAGCCGGTCATGCCGATGAAGCCGCCGTCCTCGCCGATGAAGCGCTCCCAGCCCTGGCGCACGCCCGCCTCGACCGCCAGCCGCACGGCTGAGCCGCCGATGGTCTCCAGCCGGTAGCTGAGGGGCTGGCTCTCGAACAGCTCCCAGCAGGGGGCGGAGACCACCCGCGTCCCGATGCCCTCGCCTTGCAGTTCCTCGCGCGCGGCCATGGCGATGGCCACTTCGGTCCCCGAGGCGAAGATGGTCACCCTGGCCTCGCCTGCGGCGGGCGCCAGTTCATAGGCGCCGTGGGCGGACAGGTTGCGGTCGGCGGCCGCGAGCCGCACGGCCGGGGTCTTCTGCCGCGACAGCGCCATCAGCGACGGGGTCTCGCGATGCTCCAGCGCCGCCTGCCAGCACTCGGCGGTCTCGATCCCGTCGGCCGGGCGGAAGACCATCAGGTTGGGCATGGCGCGAAGC
>DASYAQ010000370.1:0-1931 GCA_036501225.1 Caulobacteraceae bacterium
TCCTATCCGGCCTCGCCATCCGGCATGCCCGGCGTGCAGACCCTGGTCGCCGTCATGCTCACCCACGTGGCCGATGGCCGGCTGAGCCTCGAGCGCTTCGTCGACCTGACCTCCCACGGCGCCAATCGCGTCTTCAACATCGCCGGCAAGGGGCGATTGGCGGTCGGTTTCGACGCCGACCTGACCATCGTCGACCTGACGGCCCGGCGCACGATCCGCAACGAAGACCAGGCCAACCGCTCCGGCTGGACGGCCTTCGACGGCTTCGAGGCCAAGGCCTGGCCGATCGCCACCGTCATCCGCGGCCGCATTGTCATGCGCGACGACGAGGTCATCGCCGAAGGGACCGGCCGCCCGGTCCACTTCCTGGAAACCCTGGAGCCTGCCTCATGAATGGCGCCGATGCAGTGATCGCCACCCTGGCCGATAACGGCGTGCGCGCCTGTTTCGCCAATCCCGGCACCAGCGAGATGCAGTTCGTCGCCGCCCTCGACCGCGAGCCGCGAGTGCGCCCGGTGCTCTGCCTGTTCGAAGGCGTGGTCACCGGCGCGGCGGACGGCTACGGCCGCATGACCGGCCGCCCGGCCGCGACCCTGCTGCACCTGGGCCCCGGCTACGGCAACGGCATCGCCAACCTGCACAATGCCCGGCGCGCCGGCACGCCGATCGTCAACATCATCGGCGACCACGCCACCTATCACCGCAAGTACGACGCGCCGCTGACCTCCGATATCGAGACCCTGGCCAAACCCAACTCGCTCTGGCTGAAGGTGGCCGAGACCGCCGACAACGCCGCCGACCTGGCCGCCGAGGCGGTGCGGGCCAGCTATGGCCCGCCCGGCGGCTCGGCCAGCCTGGTGCTGCCGGCCGACTGCGCCTGGTCGCCGGCCACCCGCAAGGGGCCGGTGCTCGCCCCGCCGACCCGGCCGGCGCCGGATCCGGCCAAGATCGAGGCCTCGGCCAAGGCCATTCGCGCCGCGAAGAAGCCGGTCGTGCTGATGGGCGCGTCGGCCTGCGGCGAGGCCGGCCTGGCCGCCGCCGCGCGGCTCTCGGCCAACGGCGTGCGGGTGCTGACCGACACCTTCATCGCCCGCCAGCCGCGCGGCGCCGGCCTCTTCGCGCCTGACCGCATGCAGTATTTCGGCGAGGCGGCGCTCAAGGACCTGGAGGGCGCCGACCTGATGGTCCTGGCCGGCACGACCCAGCCAGTGGCCTTCTTCGCCTATCCCAACGCCCCCAGCGTGCTCGTGCCGGAAGGCTGCGCCCTGGCCAGCCTCGCCGACCGAGCCGAAGACAGCCAGGCCGCCCTGGCCGCGCTCGCGGACGCGCTGGGTGCGCCAGGTTCGGCCCAGCCCAATGCGCTCAGCCTGCCGGACCGGCCCGCCGGCGCGATCGACGCCCGCACCGTCGGCCTCTCCATCGCCCGCCACATGCCGGAAGGCGCCATCGTCTCGGACGACTCGGTGACCTCCGGCGCGCCGATCCTGTCGGCCACCCGCGACGCGCGGCGCCACGACTGGCTGGGCCTGACCGGCGGGGCCATCGGCCAGGGCATACCGGCCGCGGTCGGGGCCGCCGTCGCCTGCCCGGACCGCAAGGTCATCGGCCTGACCGGCGATGGCTCCGGCATGTACACGGTGCAGGGGCTATGGACCCTGGCGCGCGAGAACCTCGACTGCACCGTCGTGGTGTTCGCCAACCACACCTACCGCATCCTCGGCGTCGAGTTCGTCCGCACCGGCTCCGGCGAACCAGGCCCGGCGGCGGCCAGCCTGCTCGACCTGGGCAACCCGCGCCTCGACTGGGTCAGCCTGGCCCGCGGCCTGGGCGTCGCCGCCGAACGCTGCGAGACCGCCGAGCGCTTCGACGACGTCTTCGCCGCGGCCATGGCGGGCAAGGGCCCGATGCTGATCGAGGTGGCCCTGGGGTAG
>DASYAQ010000371.1:0-1594 GCA_036501225.1 Caulobacteraceae bacterium
CTCCGATGCGCCGCCGCAGGCCGACGTGCGCTCGAACTTCTATGACAATCTCTCCAACGACTTCGGCCGCGCGGCCGATGGCGACATGGACCGCGACGCCGAACGCGACGCCCAGGCGCCGCCCGACGACCAGCCGCCGCCGCCACCGGACGGGTTTATTCGACCGCGCCGCGAGCGCGACGATGACGCAGACGCAGCCCCGGACTCGCCGCCGCCCCAGGACGACAACCGCTGAGCGCCCGACCGCCCCTGATCGCGCTGAAAGACGTGCGCCTGGCCGATGGGCCGACCATGCTGTTCGACGGCGTCGACCTGGCCCTGGAGGCGCGGGTCCACGCCTGCCTGGTCGGGCGCAACGGCACCGGCAAGTCGACCCTGCTGCGCCTGCTGGCCGGCCAGATCGAGCCTGACGGCGGCGAGCGCTCGGTCAAGCCCGGCGCGCGCATCTCGCTGGCGGTGCAGGAGCCGATGGTCACCGGCGAGACCCTGCTCGACTACGCCACCGCCGGCGGCGCCGCGCCGCACGAGGCGGAAGCGGCGCTGATGACCTTCGACCTCGATCCCGCCCGCGCCACGCCCGGCCTCTCCGGCGGCGAGGGCCGGCGCGCCGCGCTGGCCCGCGCCATTGCCGAAAAGCCCGACGTGCTGCTGCTCGACGAGCCGACCAACCATCTCGACATCCTGGCCATCGAGACCCTGGAGACCGCCTTGCGGGCCAGCCGCGCGGCGCTGTTGATGGTCAGCCACGACCGCGCCTTCCTGCGACGAACGACGAAACGCTGTTTCTGGCTGGAGGGCCGCCGCATCTGGCGGCTGGACAGGGGGTTCGAGGCTTTCGACGCCTGGTCGGAAAAGATCGCCGCCGAACAGTCGGAGAACCTGCGCCGGCTGGAAAAGGCCATCGAGCGGGAGACCTACTGGTTCCACCGCTCCATCACCGCCCAGCGCACGCGCAACGAGGGCCGCGCCAGGGCGCTGAACGAAATGCGCCAGCGCAAGGCGGTGCTGATGGGCGACGCCAACCGCGCCATGGCCATGATCATCGAGGCCGGCCAGAGCTCCGGCGTGCGCGTGATCGAGGCGCGCAACCTCACCAAGGCCTATGGCCAGCGGACGCTGATCAAGCGCCTATCCACCCGCATCATCCGCGGCGACCGGGTCGCCATCGTCGGCCCGAACGGCGCCGGCAAGACCACCCTGGTCAAGATGCTATGGGGCGAGGTCGCGCCGGACTCCGGCTCGGTGAAGCTGGGCGCGAACCTGGTGGTCGCCTATCTCGACCAGGCCCGCGACCAGTTGAACCCCGAAGCCACGCTCTGGGAGGCCCTGGCCCCGGCCGGCGGCGACCAGGTGATGGTGCAGGGCCAGCCCCGCCACATCTCCAGCTACGCCCGCGACTTCCTGTTCCAGGAGCGCCAGCTCTGCCAGCCGGTGCGCAGCCTGTCCGGCGGCGAGCGCAACCGGCTGATGCTGGCCAGGGCGCTGGCCCAGCCGGCCAATCTGCTGGTGCTCGACGAGCCGACCAACCATCTCGACATCCTGGCCATCGAGACCCTGGAGACCGCCTTGCGGGCCAGCCGCGCGGCGCTGTTGA
>DASYAQ010000372.1:0-10859 GCA_036501225.1 Caulobacteraceae bacterium
CTGCGTCCGTCGGTCACCGCCGGTGAGTCGGATACCACAGCGACGCTCGTCGCCGAACGCCTCGCCCGCCGCGCCCAGTCTTCCTCGACGCGGGAGGAGCAGAGTCCGAACGGGCGCTGGATCCGCGTCGAAGAGAACAGGACGGCCGAGGGCGGGCGGGTTTCGGTGGTGTTCGACATCAGCGCCCTGAAGGAAACCGCGCGAGAACTCGCCGTGGCGCGCGACGCGGCGGAGGCGGCCAACCGCGCCAAGAGCGAGTTCCTGGCCAATATGAGCCACGAGATTCGCACGCCGCTGAACGGCATCCTCGGTGTCGCCGACGCCCTGGCGCTCAGCCGGCTCGATCCGCGACAATCGGAGTTGGTGGAGATCATCCGCAGCTCCGGCCATGTGCTCGACCGCCTGCTCTGCGACATCCTCGACCTGGCTCGGGTGGAGTCCGGGGCGCTGGAACTCGTGCCGCAGCCCTTCAACCTGGCCGCGACGGTTCGCGATGTGGCCGAGCTTGGCATGGCGTCCGCGCGTGCAAAGGGGGTTGATTTCACGCTCGCCGTGGCGCCCGAGGCCGACCGTTTCGTGCTCGGCGATCCGGTGCGGCTGAAGCAGATTCTCGCCAACCTCACCTCCAACGCCATCAAGTTCACCGACCAGGGCGCCGTTGCGCTCGAGGTCGCCTGCCTCGACCGGGCGGCGGGCCGGTTCGCCCTGACCGTGCGCGATACCGGCTGTGGCTTCGATGCCGAGACCCGGGCGCGGCTGTTTGGCCGCTTCCAGCAGGGCGACGGCGCCATGACCCGGCGTGTCGGCGGCTCCGGCCTTGGCCTGGCGATCGCCCGCCAGCTGACCGAACTGATGGGCGGCGAACTCGACGCCGAGAGCGTCGAGGGCCATGGCGCCGTCTTCAGCCTGAGGCTGAGCCTGCCGAACGCCGAACCCGCGCCGGCCGCCGAGCCGCCGGCGCCGAACGCCAGCGACCCGGAGCACCCCGCGCGAATCCTCATCGTCGACGACAACGCCAACAATCGCCGTGTGCTCGAGGTCCTGCTCGATCATGTCGGCGCGGAGACCCGCACGGCGGAGAACGGTCAGGAGGCGGTGGACGCCTGGCGCGCCAACGACTTCGACGCCATCATCATGGACATCCAGATGCCGGTGATGGACGGCCTGGCCGCCACGCGGTCGATCCGCGAGGCCGAACGGCGCGAGGGGCTGCGCCGAACGCCGATCATCTTCGTGTCGGCCAACGCCATGCCCGAGCACGTCGCCGCGGCGCGCGCCGCCGGCGGCGACGACCATGTCGCCAAGCCGGTCGCCGCCGAACGGCTGTTTTCAGCGCTGTCGAACCTCGACGCCGCCGCCTGAACGGACGCGCTGTCGCCGTGCGGTGAGGATTGCGGTCCGGCCGAGCGATTCACCGGCGACGACGTCGCGCCAGCCCAGGCTGGTCAGCAGGGCCAGCGTGGCCCCGAGTTCGTCGCCAGAGCGACTGAGCGCGTTGGGCAGGTCCGCGACGCCCGCCCGACCGTCGGCGTGAGCGCGCAGCATCATCAGTAGCAGGCCGTCCGGCTTCAGCACCCGCGCGACCTCGGCCAGGCCGGCGGCCGGATCGGGCCAGAACTGAAAGCTATGCAGGGCGCAAGCCTTGTCGAAGGTCTGGTCCGGCCACGGCAGGGCGCCGGCCTCGCCGAGACGAAGCTCGACCTGGCCGGTGGCGACCGCCGCCGCGTTCGCCGCCTGCGCCGTCTCGAGCATCAGGGGCGAGGGATCGACGCCGCCGACAAATCGCGCCTTTGCGGCCAGCCGCCGCACCAGCCGGCCCGTGCCGAAGCCGACCTCCAGAATGGCGTCGCCGGCCAGCGGCGCGAGTTCTCGCTCGGCGAAGGCGAAGGCCGGCGCGTTGATCAGGCTCATCAACAGCCCGAACACGCGCCCGACGGCGCCGTGCGGCCGCATGGCTTGAGAGGTCATGAGGAGCTCGGATAGGCTGGGCCTTGGATATATCTAAGACGCCGGGCTCGGCAAGGCGTCAGGCGGCGACCCAGCGGTCGGGGTCGAGGACGGCCGGGTCGTCCAGGGCCATGTCGTCCCAGTCGAGATCGGGCGGCGGGCTGAGCGCCGCGGCGATGATCGCCTGCAGTTCCGCCGCACTGGTGACGCTGACCAGGACCGAGGTGGCCTCGGGACGCGAGAGCGCGAAGCCCAGCGCCGCCTGCAACGGGTCCGAGCGGCCCTCGGCGATCATCCGGCGCACGCGCGAAAGCCTGGACGCCGCGCCCTTCAGCGGGCCCGGCACCCGATCGGGCGGCAGAAACAGAATGCCTTGCAGGAAGATCGAGCGCAGCTGCACCTCGACCCCCCAATCGGCCAGGGTGGCGAGCGTGCCGTCGACCAGCAGGCGCTGGTCGAGCAGGCTGGCGGGGGCCTGGATGATGTCGGGCTTGAAGCGCTTGACCACGCCCAGCGGATCGTCGGAGGCGAAGACCGAGACGCCGACAAATTCGAACAGGCCTTCGTCGCGCAGCCTTAGGAGCCGGGCCCACATCTCCGGCCCGTGCGGCCCGAACAGGTCGCCGGCGGCCTGGACGATGATGGCGTCGGCGCGCTCGAGCCGGAGCCGGCGCAAGGACGCCCGGGCCTCGGCCTCGATATGGTCCGGACCCCGGTCGGCGCGGCCGGTCTTCAGCACGACGCGGAAGCGGCAGGGCCTGGGCAGTTGCTCGCCGACCACGTCCTCGGCATAGGTCGCGCCGTTGGAGGTGTCGAACACGGTTAAGCCGGAACGGGCGGCAAGGTTAAGAATCTCGCCGATTTCCGCCTCGGGCGAACGGCCGCGCGGGATCACCGAACCGCCGAGACGGAACTGCGCGGCGCCGAAGCCCAGCTTTGAAAGCGATACGCTCACGAAGAACCCCACCGGCGGCTTTTTTGCCCTGATCGGAGGTCGAATATGGCGGGAAACGATTAAGGAAGCGGAATTGAGCGGGGTTAACCGCGTCTGAAAAACTTGACGCGGCTTGAGCCAAGGCCAACTTCCAAGGCCATGCAGTTCGAGCTTCCGGAATGGCCGCTGTTTGGCCTCGACGAGGACGTGCGGCCGGCCCTGCGCCGCGCCCTGGACGCCGGCGGGCCCGCGGCGCTGGTCACCCTCTATCGGGTCGAGGGCGGCGGGCCGCGCCCGCCGGGCACCCAGATGGTTTTCGCCGAGGGGCTGGTGGCCGGCTTCCTCTCCGGCGGCTGCGTCGAGGGCGATGTGGCCATCCACGCCGCCGAGACCCTGACCGATGGCGAGCCGCGGCGGCTGATCTATGGCGAGGGCGGACCCTGGCCGGACATCCAGTTGCTCTGCGGAGCGCGGATCGAGATCCTGGTCGAGCGGGTCATGCCCGACGACGCGGCGGCGGCGCGCCTGCTCGCCCTGATGGATGAACGGCGTCCGGCGGTCTGGAGCACCGACGGTCGCGAGCGCAGCGTCGAGGCCGCCGCCTTCACCGCCCATGAACTCTGCCTCGCCTCCGAGGCCCCTTTCCTGGTCGCCCGCCTGCACGAGCCGAAACCCAGGCTGGCGGTGGTCGGGGCCGATCCGACCGCGCTGGCCATCGCCGCCCTCGGCGCCCAGGCCGGGTTCGAGACCACCCTCGTACGGCCCAAGGGCCCGATCGAGCCGCCGCCGCTGGCCGGCGTCGCCTACAGCCGCGCCGAACCGGCCGAAGCCTTCGCCGAGATCGGCATCGACCCCTGGACCTCGATCGCCATCGCCACCCATGACTGGGACACCGACCAGGACGCCTTGTTGGCCGCCCTGCCGTCATCGGCCGGCTATATCGGCGTCCTGGGCGCCAAGCGCCGGCTGCCGGAGCGGTTCGCGCGGCTCTCCGCCGCCGGGGTCACCGACGACCAGCTGGCGCGGCTGCGGGCGCCCATCGGACTCGACCTGGGCGGCAAGGCGCCCTGGGAGGTGGCCGTCTCGGTGATCGGCGAGATCGTCGCGGAAAAGGCCGCCGGCTACAGCCGGTCCAGCACCAGCACCTCGACCACGTCGCCCGCCGCGCCGGCCGGCGCGCCGATCCCACGCCGGATGAGCGCGCCGGACTCGGCGAAGACCTTGACCAGCGAAGAGTCCTGATCGCCCATCGGCTCGACCCACAGCGCGCCGTCGGACGAGCTGAGCCGCGCGCGAGCCCAGTGCTCGCGCCCGCTATTGGCCGGCATCGGGCCTTTCAGCCGCGCGCTGGCCAGGTTGGGGCCGGGCTCGCCGCCCTGCATGGCCGCCAGCAGCGGGCGCAGGAAAAGTTCCGCGCAGACCAGGGCCGAGGCCGGATTGCCGGGCAGGCCGAGCACCCGGCGGCCGTCGCCAAGCACCCCGAACCAGGTCGGCTTGCCCGGCCGCACCCGAACAGTCTCGACGCTGAGCTCCAGCCCCAGCCGCCCGAGCGCCGGCTTGACCAGGTCGTGGTCGCCCACCGAGGCGCCGCCGAGGGTGACGATCAGCGCCTCGCTCGAGGCGGCCACCGCCGCGGCGATGGCCGCCTCGTCGTCGCCGGCCCGCACCGTGCGCACCGCGCCGCCGCTCCATCGCGCGATGAGCAGGGACAGCATTGGGCCGCCGGCGTCGAAAATCTGGTCCGGACCCGGCGATCCGCCCGCGGCCACGATCTCCTCGCCGGTGGAGAGCAGGACGACGTCGATGGCCCGCGCCACCTTCAGGCTGGCGCGCCCGGCGGCGGCGGCCAGGCCGATGCGCCAGGCGTCGAGCCGCGCACCGGGCCGCAACAGCGTCTGGCCGGCGCGAAAATCGCCGCCGCGCGGACGGATGAAGGTCGAGCGGTCTTCGGCGGCCGGCGTCTTCACCCGATCGCCCTCGCGGGTCGCCTCTTCCTGGATCACCACCCGCGTCGAGCCCGCCGGCACGGCCGCGCCGGTGAAGATGCGCACGGCGTCGCCGGGCTGAAGCGGCGTGCGATAGCCATGGCCGGCCGCGCTCTCGCCGACGATGCGGAAGGCCTCGCCCGGCCCGGCCACCGCCCAGCCGTCCATGGCCGAGGAATCGAACGGCGGCTGGTCGCGGGCGGCGGTGACGGTCTCGGCCAGCACCCGGCCGAACACAGCCTCGATGGCCAGCGTCTCGCTGGCCACCGCGCCGGCCAGGGCCAGCATCCGCCCACGCGCCTCCTCGACGGAAAGGTCCTTCACGCGTCCTCGCGCGGATAGTCGCCCGAGGCGCCGCCGGTCTTGGAGACCAGCCGCACGCCCTCGATGGTCATGGCCTTATCCGCCGCCTTCAGCATGTCGTAGAGGGTCAGGCAGGCCACCGAAACGGCGGTCAGCGCCTCCATCTCGACCCCGGTCGGGCCGGTGGTCCTCACCTTCGCGATGACGGCCAGGCCGGCGCCGCCGGCGTCTTCCGAGACCTGGACCACGACGCTGGACAGGCTCAAGGGGTGACACAACGGAATCAGCTCGGCGGTCTTCTTGGCGGCCATGACGCCGGCGATCTCCGCCGTGGCGCGCACATCGCCCTTCTTGGCGCCGCCGGACAGGGCCAGGGCCAGGGTCCGGCGATCCATCCGCACCAGGCCCGCCGCCACGGCTTCGCGCGCGGTCGCCGGCTTGTCCGAGACATCGACCATCCGCGCCCGGCCTTCGCTGTCCATGTGGGTCAGGCGGCTCATTTCTCGCTCAGCCGCGGCATGATCTCGACGAAGTTGCAGGGCTTGTGGCGGCTGTCGAGCTGGACCGAGATCACCTTGTCCCAGCCGTCCTTCACCGCCCCGTTCGAGCCCGGCATGCAGAAGACGAAGACGTTGCCGATGACGCCCGCCGTGGCGCGCGACTGCAGCGTCGACAGGCCCACAGTCTGGTAGCTGACCATGTGGAAGATCACCGAAAACCCCTCGATCCGCTTGTCGAACAGCGGCTCGATCGCCTCGGGCGTAACGTCGCGCCCGGTCAGACCGGTGCCGCCCGTGGTCAGGATGACGTCGACCTCGCCGGACGCCACCCAGGCCATAACCTGGGCGCGGATCCTGGCCCGGTCGTCTGGGACCACCGCCTTGCCCGCCAGGGTGTGGCCGGCGCCGGTCAGCCGCTCGACCAGCACGTGGCCTGAGGTGTCGCTCTCCTCGTCGCGGGTGTCGGAGATGGTCAGCACGGCGATCCGCACAGGCTCGAGCGTGAGGCTCTCGTCGATTCGGCCGCCTGGAGCTGGGAAGGGCGCGTTCATGGTGGGTCTCCGGCGAGGGTTCTATCCAGTCTAGACCAAACCGATGCGCCCGACACCGCGCACGCAGATCAGGTCTCGGTCGGGTATCCGCCCTCGCGCCAGGCCTTCATGCCGCCGTCGAGGGCGGTGGCGCGGATAAAGCCCAGCTGGCGCAGGGTGAACGCCGCCAGCGTCGATATCTTGCCGAACTCGCAGCAGGTGACAATCCGCAAGGTCGGGTCGGGGATCTCTTCGTTCACCCTCAACTCCAGCTGTCCGCGCGGCAGATGCCGCGCGCCCGGAATATGGCCGGCCCTGAAGGCGGCCTCTTCGCGCACGTCCAACACCACCATGTCGTTCGGCCGGCCGGAAAGCCGTCGGTCCAGCTCGCCCAGACCGATGAACGGCACCTCCTGGGCGGCCTCGGCGAGCATCTGGTCGACGGTTTTCCCGCCGGTCATGTTGGTGCGCAGCGCCTCGGTCAGGTGGCTGGGCGCGGCCAGGTTCAGCTCGCGCATCATCCGGGTGAAGTCCTGGCGTTCGTGCTTCTGCAGTCTGGGATTGTCGGCGATCTCGGCGCCGAGCGTCGAATGGGAGCGGCCCTTGTAGTCGTGCGCCGGATAGACCTGCAGGGCCGGGTCCAGCTTCAGCAGCTTGCCGAACAGGCTGTCGTACAGCTGGTCCGGATCGCCGGTGGGCAGATCGGTGCGTCCGGCGCCGCCGATCAACAGGGTGTCGCCCGTGAACACTCGATCCTCGACCACCAGGCACATGGAATCGGCCGTGTGGCCCGGCGTGTGGATGGCTCGGAGACGCAAGGTTCCAACGCGCAGCAGATCGTCGTCGTCCAGGCGCAGGCTGGCGAACGGCGCCGGACTGGCGCGATGCATCACCACCGGCGCATTCAGCATCTGCGACAGCATCTTGGCGGCCGAAAAGTGGTCAGCATGGGTGTGGGTGTCGATCACGTAGCGGATGCGCAGGCCGTCGCGCGCGGCGAGGGCCTTGTAACGATCGATCTGACTGATCTCGGGATCGATCAGCGCGGCGCTGAGCGTGTCGGCGCAGCCGACCAGATAGGACTGACAACCGCCCGTGACAACTTGCTCGAAGATCATCGCCGGCTCGCCTCCGCTTCCCGAGGGCGGATTGCGCCCACCAGGCACGGTGTCGTCAAGCGCTAACAGGCGGCGCGGCTAGTCCCACCTCGCCGCGTCGCTGCGGTCCTGGTCCGTCGGTTCGATCCAACGGGCGCCGTCGGGGCCGTGCTCCTTCTTCCAGAAGGGGGCGCGGCTCTTCAGATAGTCCATCAGCTGGTCGGCGGCCTCGAAGGCCGCGCGGCGGTGGGCGGCGGCCGTGGCCACGAAGACGATCGCCTCGCCGGGCGCGATCTTGCCGATGCGGTGGACGATCAACAGATCCTGCAGCGAAAACCTCACCCGCGCCGCCTCGGCGATGCGCTCGATCTCGGCGTCGGTGAACCCGGGATAGGCCTCCAGCTCCAGCCGTGTCACCGCGCCGGCGCCGCCGCGCGCGATGCCGGTGAAGCTGACCACCGCGCCGGTCTCCTCGCGGCCCTGGCAGAAGCCGCTCAGCAGCGCGCCGGGATCGAAGGCTTCGGTCTGCAGCCGGACCACGGGCTCAGCCCCCGCTCATCGGGCTGAGAAAGGCGACCTCGGCGCCGGCCGCCAGCGGTGTGTCGCCGCGCACCAGCGCCCTGTCCACCGCCGCCTGCACGCCGGCCGCGGCCAGGGCTTCGCCAAGCGCCGGATCCTCGGCGGTGAGTTGGTTTTTCAGCGCGAAGAGGGTCGCCGGCGGCGGATCGACCGCGCGTTCGCGCCAGCCGGCGACGTCGCGCAGCCGGCCGAACAGGAGCACCCGCACCATCGGCCTAGCCGCCGGTGGTCGACATGTGCCGCGCCAGGGCCGGTCCCGAGCCGCGCTCGATGTGGAAGTCGTGACCCTTCGGCTTGGCGTCGATCGCCGCGCGGATGGCGGCCTCCAGCCCGGCCTCGTCCGCCCCGCCGCGCAGGACGGCGCGCAGATCGTTGGCGTCGTCGCGGCCGAGGCAGGAGTGCAGCACGCCGGTGCAGGTCAGCCGCACGCGATTGCAGCCCTCGCAGAAATTGTGGCTGAGCGGGGTGATCAGGCCCAGCCGCCCGCCGGTCTCGGCGATGCGCACATAGCGCGCCGGGCCGCCGGTCGAGAGCGGCAGATCGGTGAGCGTCCAATAGCTTTCCAGTTCGCGCCGGACCTCCGCCAGCGAGAGAAACTGGTCGGTGCGATCTTCGTCGATCTCGCCCATGGGCATGGTCTCGATCAGGGTCATGTCCATGCCCAGGCCGTGCGCCCAGGAAATCAGGGCCGGAATCTCGACGGCATTGTCGGTCTTCAGCGCCACGGTGTTGATCTTCACCGCCAGCCCGGCGTGCCGAGCGGCCTCGATGCCGGCCAGCACCCGGGCGAGATCGCCGCCACGGGTGATATGGGCGAAGAGGTCCGGCTTCAGCGTGTCCAGCGAGACATTGATCCGCCTGACCCCAAGCCGGGCCAGGTCGGCGGCGTAGCGGTCGAGCTGAGTCCCATTGGTGGTCAGGGTCAGCTCGTCCAGCGCGCCGGTTGCGAGATGGCGCGACAGCGTTTCCACCAGGGTCATGAATCCCCGGCGCACCAGCGGCTCGCCGCCGGTGAGGCGCAGCTTGCGCACACCGAGGCCGACGAAGGTCGAGGCCAGCCGATCCAGCTCCTCCAGCGTCAGCACCTCGGCCTTGGGCAGGAACACCATGTGCTCGGACATGCAGTAGACGCAGCGCAGGTCGCAGCGGTCGGTCACCGAGACGCGCAAATAGGTCACGGCGCGCCCAAAGCCGTCCTGAAGCGGCGGCTTGGCGGCGGTGGACCGGAGGGCGGAGGCGTCGTACGGCGTCATCGTGGCGCTGAACATAGAAAGGAACGGGCCGTGGCGACAGGGGTAGCGATGGATCGGCCTCTCGAAGCCATCGTGCTGGCGGCCGGATTCGGGGCCCGTTTCGGCGGCGGCAAGCTGACCGCGCCCTGGCGGGATGGGGTCTTGCTCGATGGCGCGCTGACAGCCGCCTTCGCCGCGCCGGCGCGGACCGTGACCGTGGTCTGGGGCGCGGACGCGGCCGTCCCCGAGGCCGCCAAGGCCTTTGCGGAGCACGCCGGCGAGGCTGCGCGGCTCAAGCTCGTCAACGCGCCGGACCACGCCGAAGGCATGGCCGCCACCCTGCGCGCCGGGATCGCCAGCCTGGCGCCCGATGCGGCCGGCGCCTTCGTCTTCCTGGGCGACATGCCGCGCGTGCCGGTCGCCGTCCTGCACAAACTCGCCGCCGCGCTCGCGGATGGCTCACCAGCCGCCGCGCCGCTCTTCGAGGGCCGCCGAGGCCACCCGGTGTTGTTTTCCTCGAGCCTCTTCCCCCAACTCCTGGGGCTCACCGGCGACGAAGGCGCCCGCGCTGTCCTGCAAAGGCTGGGCAAGACCCTGGCGACGGTCGAAGCTCCGGACGACGGCGTGCTTTTCGACATCGATCTTCTAAGTGACATGGACGGAAACGGTGCTCGGTAGTAGGCTTGCCTACCAGGCGCGAGGGCCGAACATGGGCAAGGTCGAGAAACTTTCCGTCGCGGTGACCCCCGAGCAGGCTGAGGAGTTGCGATTGGCGGTGCGCGAGGGCGACTTTGCCTCGTCCAGCGAAGCTGTACGCGACGCATTGCGCGATTGGAGCCAAAAGCGAAAACTGCGCGCCGCGGCTGTGGAAAAAGTCGGCTCTCTTTGGGATGAGGGCGTAGCCAGCGGGGTCTCCGATCACTACCGGACCGCCGAGGAAATCAGCGCTGAGGGCCGTAGGCGTCTGGCCGAGATGAAATGAGCTTGCGCATCCGCCGCACCAAGCTGGCGGACGCCGATCTGGATTCGATCTGGCTCTATATCGCCACCGATAGCATCGAGGCGGCCGAACGGCAGATTCGGAATTTCGAGGTCGCGGAGCGCCGCCTGGGGGAATTTCCGGAACTCGGCCCCGCACGCCCCGATCTCCGCCCCGGCCTGCGCAGCTGGACAGTCGGCGCCTACCTCATCCTTTACCGCATCGACCCTGACGCGCTCACGGTCGTCCGAGTCCTGCATGGAGCGCGCGACCTTCCCGCCCTCTTCGGTCCCTAGAGCGCGGTGAGATCAGGCGGAGTCGCCTGATCTCATCGTGCTCTAAATTCAGAGGCTTGAGCGCGTTGTTATCGCAAAACCGGCATCCACTTTTGCGCAACGCGCTCTAGGCATTCACGAAGGGCAGGCTGGAGGTCGGGGTTCCGTTCAGGGCCAGCAGTGCATTGGCGACCGCGGCGGCGATGACCGGGGTGCCGGGCTCGCCGGCGCCGGTGGGCGGGTTGGTCGAGGCCAGGATATAGGTCTCGACCTTCGGCGCTTCGTTCATCCTGAGCACGCGATAGGCGTCGAAATTGGTCTGTTCGACCACCCCGTCCTTCAGGGTGATCTTGCCGAACAGGGCCGCCGACAGGCCGTAGCAGACCCCGCCCTCCATCTGCGCGGCGACCAGGTCGGGCGCGATGGCGGTGCCGCAATCGATGGCGCAGACCACCCGGCCGACGCGCGGCTCATTGCCCTTCATGCTCACCTCGGCGA
>DASYAQ010000373.1:0-2538 GCA_036501225.1 Caulobacteraceae bacterium
GTGCTGGGCGTGCTCTATGAGAGCTACATCCACCCGGTGACCATCCTGTCGACCCTGCCCTCGGCCGGGGTCGGCGCCCTGCTGGCCCTGATGATCGCCGGACAGGACCTCGGCGTGATCGGCATCATCGGCATCATTCTCTTGATCGGCATCGTCAAGAAGAACGCCATCATGATGATCGACTTCGCCCTCGACGCCCAGCGCGAGGGTGGCAAGAGCCCGCGCGAGGCCATCCACGAGGCGGCCTTGCTGCGCTTCCGGCCCATCCTGATGACCACCCTGGCGGCGCTGTTCGCGGCCTTGCCGCTGATGCTGGGCTGGGGCGAGGGCTCGGAACTGCGCCACCCGCTCGGCGTCTCCATCGTCGGCGGCCTGATCGTCAGCCAGCTGCTCACCCTGTTCACCACCCCGGTCATCTATCTGCAGTTCGACAATCTGGAGCAGCGGCTGTCGCGGCGGCGGCCGAACCAGCGCAAGGGCGAGTCGGATCCTGGGCTTTCCGAGGCCGAGCCCGATCCCGGCCCGCCGCCCGAGGCGGCGCCGTCGTGAACCTGTCCGAGCCCTTCGTCCGCCGGCCGATCGGCACGGTGCTGCTCACCATCGGCCTGGCCATCGCCGGGATCGGCGCCTATTTCCTCCTGCCGGTCGCGCCGCTGCCGCAGGTGGATTTCCCGGTGGTCTCGGTCCAGGCCTCGCTGCCGGGCGCCAGCCCAGAGACCATGGCCTCCAGCGTCGCCACGCCGCTCGAGCGGCGGCTGGGCCATATCGCCGACGTCAACGAGATGACCTCGTCGAGTTCGCAGAACTCCAGCCGCATCACCCTGCAGTTCAACCTCGACCGCGACATCAACGGCGCCGCCCGCGACGTCGAGGCGGCGATCAACGCCGCCCGCGTCGACCTGCCGTCGACCCTGCGCAGCAACCCGACCTATCGCAAGGTCAACCCGGCCGACCAGCCGGTGCTGATCCTGGCCATGACGTCCAAGACCAGAACCCCCGGCCAGATCTACGATTCCGCCGCCAATATCATCGAGCAGCAGCTGTCGCAGATCAAAGGCGTCGGCGAGGTGGATATCGGCGGCGGCTCGTTGCCGGCGGTGCGCGTCGACGTCAACGCCACGGCGCTCGCCAAGTACGGGATCGGCCTTGAGGACGTGCGCGCGGCCCTGGCCTCGGCCAACGCCAACCGGCCCAAGGGCATTGTCCAGGACGGCGAGACGCGCCTGCAGGTCTATACCAACGACCAGGGGATCAAGGCGGCGGACTATGCGCCCCTGGTCATCGCCTATCGCAACGGCGCGGCGGTGCGCCTGGCCGACGTGGCGGCGGTGACCGACGGTCAGGAGGACATCCACAATCTCGGCCTCTACAACGGCCAGCCGGCGATCATCGTGCGCATCACCCGCGAGCCGGGCGCCAACATCGTCTCCACCGTCGACACCATCAAGAAAGAGCTGCCGCTGCTGCAGAGCCAGCTTCCGGCCGACATCACCATGGCCGTCGCGGTGGATCGCACCATCTCCATCCGCGCCTCCCTGAACGACGTCGAGCGCACCCTGGCCATCGCCATCCTGCTGGTGGTGGCGGTGGTCGCGGTCTTCCTGCGCAACGGCCGCGCCACCGTGGTTCCGGCCGTCGCGGTGACGGTGTCGCTGCTCGGCACGCTGGGGGTGATGTTCCTGCTCGGCTTCAGCCTCGACAACCTGTCGCTGATGGCGCTGACCGTCTCCACCGGTTTCGTGGTCGACGACGCCATCGTGGTCCTGGAGAACATCACCCGGCACCTCGAGGCCGGGATGGGGCGGTTCGAGGCCGCCCTGCTTGGCGCGCAGGAGGTGGGCTTCACGGTCCTCTCCATCAGCGTCTCGCTGATCGCCGTCTTCATCCCGATCCTTTTGATGGGCGGCATCATCGGGCGGCTGTTCCGCGAGTTCGCCGTCACCCTGTCGACGGCCATCATCGTCTCGCTGGCTATCTCGCTGACCACGACGCCCATGCTCTGCGCCTATTTCATCGGCCGGCCGTCGCACGGCGCCAAGCAGCCCGGGTGGTCGCGCGCCTCGGAGCGCAGCTTCGAATTCATGGCGCGGATCTATGAGCGCGGCCTGCGCTGGGCGCTCGATTCAGGCCCGATCATGCTGGTCATCTTGGCCGCCACCATCGTGCTCAACGTCTATCTGTTCGCCATCGTGCCCAAGGCGCTGTTCCCGCAGCAGGACACCGGCCTTCTGCAAGGCGGCATGCAGATGGACCAGTCGACCTCGTTTCGGGTCTCGCAGTCGCGCATGCGCCGCTATGTCGACATCGTCACCAAGGACCCGGCGGTGCAGTCGGTGGTGGGCTTCACCGGCGGCGGCGGCTCCAGCGGCGGGTTTATGTTCGTCGGCCTGAAGCCGGAAGCCCAGCGCGTCAGCTCCGACCAGGTGATGAACCGGCTGCGGCTGCAGTTCGCCAGCATCACCGGCGCCAGCCTGTTCCTGCAATCGGTGCAGGACTTCCGCTTCGGCGGCCGCGCCTCCAACGCCCAGTACCAGTACA
>DASYAQ010000374.1:0-2752 GCA_036501225.1 Caulobacteraceae bacterium
CATCTCGTCCGGCGCGGCCTTCCATCCCAAACAGCCCTATGGCCCCGGCCGCGGCGGCACGGTCTACGGCATGTGCAAGGCGGCGCTGGAGCGGTTCACCACCGGCCTGGCCTCGGAGGTCTATGGCGACAACATCGCCGTCAATGTGGTCTCGCCGGGCCTGGTGGCGACCCCGGGCGTGGCCGTGCACGGCCTGATCACCGAACAGACAAAGGACCGGGTGCAGCCGATCGAGTACATCGCCGAAGCCGTCTATCGGCTGGCCTCGGGCGACCCGAAGACGCTCACCGGCCGCATCGACCACGCCGCGCCCTTCCTGAAGGAGATGAACCTCGAGCCCTCGGCCCTGGTCTAGAGGCGGCGCATGAAGTTCCTGAGCTACAGCACCGGCGGCGAGGCCAGTTTCGGCCTCGCCGCCATCGACGGGGTGATCGATCTGAAGTCGCGCCTGGGCGCGGCCTCGCTGAAGGCCCTGATCGCCGCCCAAGGGCTGTCGCGCGCGGAGGCGGTTGCGGGCGAGCCGGCGGATCATGCCTGGGCCGACATCACGTTCGCGCCGGTCATTCCCGATCCGGACAAGATCATCTGCATCGGCGTCAACTACGAGGAGCACCGCGCCGAGACCGGCCGGCCGGTGGTCGCCTACCCGACCGTCTTCACGCGCTTCTTCAACACCCAGGTTGGCCACGAACAGCCGATCGTGCGGCCGCGCGCGTCCGTCACCTTCGATTTCGAGGGTGAGCTGGCGGTGGTGATCGGCAAGCCCGGCCGCGCCATTCCGGAGGATCGCAGCCTCGATCACGTCGCCGGCTATGCCTGCTACAACGACGTCTCGGTGCGCGATTTCCAATCGCACACCTCGCAGTTCACCCCGGGCAAGAACTTTCCGGCGACGGGCCCGTTCGGGCCGTTCCTGGTGACGCCGGACGAGGTCGGGCCGCTCGGCCCGCAGCGCATCCAGACCCGGCTGAACGGCCAGGTGGTGCAGGACGCGCGGCTGGACCAGATGATCTTCAACGTGCCGAAGCTGATCGCCTATTGCTCGCTCTGGACCGAGCTTCGCCCTGGCGATGTGATTGTCACCGGCACCCCCGGCGGCGTCGGCGCCCGCCGCGATCCGCCGCTGTGGATGAAGCCGGGCGACGAGATCGAGGTGGAGATTGAAAACGTCGGCCAGCTGACCAACCGCGTGGTCGACGAGGCTTAAAAAACCTCTCCCAGAGGGAGAGGGAGGGACCCACAGCGAAGCGAATGGGAGGGTGAGGGGTTACGCCCTCGCCGATTATTCTCCTGTTTTCGCTGAGCTTTCCGGAAACACAGCAGCGCCTTTTTCTGAAGCCTCGTAACCCCTCACCTTCCTGCTGGTCTTCGGCCGCGGGCCCTCCCTCTCCCTTTGGGAGAGGTTTTTCGAGGCCGCCTTTCGGGATTAGGCCGCCGCGCAGCCGTCGGCCTTCAGCACGCGTTCGGTCGATGGCGGCGCCTTGGCCAGCAGGCCGGCGGCACGGATCGGCCTTGGGGTGAAATTGCCGCCGCAGTTGGGGCAGCGGCCGGCCAGCGCGCCTTCGGCGCAGGCGCGGCAGAAGGTGCATTCGAACGAACAGATCATCGCCCGGTCGCTGTCGGGCGGCAGGTCGGTGTCGCAGCATTCGCAGTTGGGGCGCAGCTCAAGCATCGGCGGGCTCCTCTCTGGCCGCGGGCAGTCTGGCGCCTTCGTGCTCGAGCAGCCAGCGTTTGCGCCGCAGGCCGCCGCCATAGCCGGTCAGCGAACCATCCGCGCCGATGACCCGATGACAGGGCACGACGACGCCGATCGGGTTCGAGCCATTGGCGAGGCCGACGGCGCGAACCGCCTTGGGCTTGCCGATCTCGGCCGCCAGCGCGCCATAGCTCTGGGTCCGGCCGGCCGGAATACGCCGCAAGGCCGCCCAGACCGCGCGCTGGAACGGCGTCCCGGCCGTCTCGACCTCAAGGCCATCCAGGGCGGTGAGATCGCCGGTGAAATAGGCTTCCAGCGCCGCTCGCGCCGAAGACGGGCCGCCCGCATCGCTCAGGACCACGCCATCGCGGCCATGGTGCAGGCGCAGCAAGCGCTGCATCCGCGGCGCGTGATCGTCCCAGTCCAGGGCGCGGACACGGCCGCGCGCGTCGGTCAGCAGCACGACCACGCCGATGGGCGTCGCAATCAGTTCACGTTTCAGGACAAGGGCTGGCATCGAATTCACCGGGTTGCGAATTCGTTGATCCTATGGGATCGGCCACGGCCGGCGCGCTGTTTTCGGACCTCGATGTCGGTTCAGACCGGACCTGCGCCGCGCAGCGATTCGGCGAGCGGGTCGTTGGCCGCGCACACCGGCTGGGCGCGCCAGCGCGCCAGAATGACGCTCAGCTGGCGGCGCGCGGCCTTGTCGTCCAGGCCCATTCCGCCAAGGTCGGCCTCGGCGAGCACGATGGCCAGGCCCTCGAACAGCAAGAGGTCGGCCGCCAAGTCGGCGTCGCTGGCGCGGGGTCCGCCCATCCGGAGCCTCAGGCTGGCCAGCCGCTCGAGCCGGCTTGAGGCCAGCGCCTGGCGGACCCGGGCGTCCTCGTGGCCCAGCCGACGCAGGCTGCGGCGAAAGAGCGTATGGGCGCGGTGGTGGTCGATACAGGCCTCGACCAGGGTGGCGAGCGATCCGCTCCTGGCCATCAGCCGCCGCATCGCCTGCTGCTCCTCGGCCTCCCAGCGCCGATAGACGGCGACGAAGATGTCGGTCTT
>DASYAQ010000375.1:0-10748 GCA_036501225.1 Caulobacteraceae bacterium
CAACCGCACGCTCACCGTCGACGACTTCACCAAGTCGATCTCGCCCTATCCGTTCTCGGCGACCTGACAACAAGGGGCCGAACAAACGCGTCCTTCTCCCCTCGCGGGAGAAGGCGCCCCCGCGAAGGCGGGGGCGGATGAGGGGCCGCGCCGGCGACTGGCGAGAGGGCTCCGCGCGGTCGTGAGAGTTCAGGGCGGCCCCTCATCCGTCTGCTTCGCAGCCACCTTCTCCCGCGAGGGGAGAAGGGGAGGCGCTGGCTGACTCGATCAAGATTACGCCGACACCGCCTCTTGCCGGGGCGCGTGCACCCGCGCGTCGGGGAAGATGCGGAGGAAGTTTTCGGCGTAGAACTTCTCGCGCACCGCCTCGCTGCGGTCGCCGAGCGCCGACTCGAAGCGGCCGATGGGGTTTCGGCCGCCCTCGATGTGCGGATAGTCGGTGGAGAACAGGTAGAGGTCGGGGTTCGACTGGTCGATCAGGGCGCCGACCTCTTCGAAAACGAAGGGGGTGAAGGCCAGCTGTTCGGTGATCTGGCGGCTCGGCGTGCGGGTCAGGCCCTGCAGGTTGGCGTCGTTGCGGCTCCAGTGCTTGACCACCCAGTCCAGCCGGCGAAGCAGCTCGGGGACCCAGCCGGCGCCGAGTTCGACGCAGGCGCCGCGCAGGCCGGGATGCCGCTCGAGCACCCCGTCCAGCACCAGCATGGTCAGGAAGGCCTCCGGGCCCTCGTGCAGCAGGGCGATGTCCTTGGTGCGCAGGTTCTCGCCGCCGCCGAGCCAGTCCTTGGTGGCTGCGCGGCCGTTGTTCATCCAGGCCCTGGCCAGCTGCAGCGGCGCGCCGCCGACATGCAGCACGAACGGCGTACGGGCCTCGGCCAGCCGGGCCCAGAACGGCTCGAGGTCGACATGCCCGGGCGAGCGGTCGCCGCAAGGGCGATGCGGCACCCAGATCGCCTTCAGCCCGGCGTCCAGCGCCAGGTCGAGTTCGGCCATGGCCATGTCCGGATCGTCCAGCGGCACGACCGCGACGCCGAGCAGGCGGTCGTCGGATTTGCAGAAGTCGGCCATGTGCCGGTTGTGGGCGCGGGCGGCGCCGTAACGCAGCTCGGGATCGAGCTTGGAGCTGGGCGAAAACGGCATGGCGACGCTGTGGGTGGCGAACACCAGCTGCTTCTTGAAGCCGAGCAGGTCCAGCGCCGTGGTCCGGTCGGCGCTGTTGAAGGCGCCCAGGGCCTGGATCTCCTTCGACGACGCGATCAGCCCGTCGCCGAGCGCGATCTGGGCGGCGACATGCTCGGGGCTGTGCCGGTTGCCCTGGGCCACGATCACCGCCACCTCCTCGTCGGTGACGATCGAGGCCGAGTAGCTCACCGCGGGAATGGCCTCGCGCAGGCCCGGATCGGCATAGGCCTTCAGGAAATCCGGCAGCTCCATGATGTGGCTGTCGGCGTCGTAATAGGGTCGCGTCGCGGGCGCGTAGGTCATGGCGTTTCTTCCCATCGTCCCGCCCCTTGATCCGGCTTTTCGCCTGAGGGGCGCGGCAGTGGGCGAACTATGCCTCGCGCGCCGGCGGACGTCACGGCCCAAGGTCGGCAGCCACCTGACAAAAGCTTAATTTCAATCGGGCCCGGCAGGCCAGCAACCGATTGACGCGGCGGAGAACATACCGCAGGCTTTAAAGCCAATGACGGCCTCGCCCATGCAGCGGGGCCGCTGTGTCATCTGGAGGAAGGCTGCGGGCGCAGTTGCCCGGGTCGTGTTTAGGAGGTCGGGCCATGCGCCTGTCGACGCGTACGTGACGGCGGCCTCCGCAGCCGATCCCCAGGGCGTCGTCGATAAGACGAAGCGTCCCCGACTGACCATCGGCACCAAGATTTTCTACGGCGCCGGCGCCATGGGCGGCGCGACCAAGGGCCGGCTGATCGGCCTTCTGCTGCTGTTCTACAATCAGCTCGTCGGCCTGCCGGCGCCCTGGGTCAGCGCCGCGATCGCCATTTCCATCTTTGTCGACGCCTTCTGGGACCCGGTGGTCGGCCAGCTGTCCGACGGCACCCGATCACGCCTGGGCCGCCGCCACCCCTACATTTACGGCGCGGTCATTCCCGCGGGCGTCTTTTTCGTCCTGCTGTTCATGCCGCCGCACGGCTGGTCCAACGGGGCCCTGTTTTTCTACATGCTGGTGATGCTGCTGGGCATGCGCTTCTTCGACAGCCTGCACGAGATTCCGGCCAGCGCGCTGATGCCGGAACTGACCCAGGACTATGACGAGCGCACCAATGTGCAGAGCTACCGTTTCCTGTTCTCGACGGTGGTCGGCGGTCTGGTGGGCGTTGTCCTCGCCTATGGCGTATTCCTGCGCGCCACCCACGCCGAGCCCTTCGGCCAGTTCAACCAGGCCGGCTATGCGCCGTTCGCCATCACCACCGGCATCATCGGGGTGGTGGTGGCTCTGATCGCCGGCGTCGCCACCCACCGCTACATCCCGTTCATGCACCGGCCGTCCAGCAAGCGGGCCTCGTTCGGCGCGCTGACGCGGGTGATGGGCATCGCGCTCTCCAACCGCAACTTCGTCTCGCTGGCCTCGTCGTCGCTGATTTTCGGGATCGCCGTCGGCATCTCCGGCGGGCTCGGCCTCTACTTCAACACCTATGTGTTCGAGTTGGGTTCCGTCCCGCTGCTGATCCTCGGCCTCAGCGCGCTGCCGGCCGGACTGCTGGGAGTCTTCCTCGCGCCGTTGCTTTCCCGGCGGATGGACAAGAAGCGCGCCTGTCTCGTGGTCTTCTTCATCGCCATCGCTTCGACGACCATCCCGCTGGGCGGCTGGCTGCTGGGCTTCATGCCGGCGCACAAGCCCTGGGTCCTGCCGGTGCTGGTCATCGACACCATGACCACCTCGGCGCTGGCGACCACCGGCTTCATCATCGTCTCGTCGATGATCGCCGATGTGGTCGAGGAGAGCCAGTTGAAGACCGGCCGCCGCTCGGAGGGCCTGCTGTTTGCGGTCGAGTCGCTGGTGCGCAAGGTCACGACGAGTTTCGCGGCGCTGCTGCCGGGCCTGCTCATCGCCCTGGTGCATTTCCCGAACCACGCGCGGCCGGGCCACGTCGACCACGCCATCCTGGTGCATCTGGCCCTGGTCTATCTGCCGACCTACACGGCGCTCACCCTGTGTTCGACCAGCGCGCTGCTGTTCTACCGCATCAACCGCGGCCAGCATCAGGACAACCTGAGGCGGCTCGACGACGCCGCGGCCTTCGTCCAGGCGGCCGACGGCGCGCTGGAGGCGGAGGACGGGCCAGGCGCCGTCATCCGGCCGGCCTGACTCCGTCGCCTGACAGGGCCGCCTCGGCGTAGCCACCCGCGCAAACGGATGCTATCCAGAGTGATTGGTCACTTGCTCAAGGGCGGCCCGCACATTTCGGCGGTGGCCCGATCATCCGATTCAGGCGTTACAATAGCTGCATGTCCGATTCCGAAGCCATTTCCGACACCGAGTTTGTCCCCGAACGGCGAAGCGGCCCGCCCCACATGAAGCGTGACCTGACCGAGGGTCCGATCACGAAAACCCTGATCATGTTTTCGTTGCCGCTGCTGGGCACCAACGCGCTGCAGTCGCTGAACTTCTCGGCCAACCAGTTCTGGGTCGCGCACATCCTTGGCGTGACCGCGATCACCGCCATCGGCAACGCCAATGTGGTCAGCATGCTGGCCCAGGGGGCGATCTTCGGCGCGACCATGGCGGCCAATATCCTGATCGCCCAGTCGGTCGGCGCCGGCGACCTGCGCATGGTCAAGCGCGTCATGGGTACGGCGATCTCGTTCTTCTTCGTGCTTTCGGTTTTGCTCGCCTTCGCGGGCTGGACCTTCGCGCCGCACATCCTCGGCGCCATGCACACGCCGCCGGCCGCGCGGGCCGAGGCGATCCTCTATCTGCGCATCGTCTTCTCGGCGATGCCGTTCATGTACTTCTTCATGTTCATCCAGATGGCTCAGCGGGGCGCGGGCGACTCGCGAACCCCCTTCTATTTCATGGCCCTGGCGGTGGTGCTGGACATCGTCTTCAACCCGCTGCTGATCGCCGGGATCGGGCCGTTCCCCAAGCTCGGCATCGCCGGCTCGGCCACCTCGACCCTGATCGGGCAGAGCGTCTCGCTCACACTCCTGCTCGTCCACCTCTATCGCAAGCACAGTGTCCTGATGCTGCGGCCGGGCGAGTTCGGTCTGCTCAAGCCCGACTGGCGCATCTTAAGGCCGCTGCTGGTGCGCGGCCTGCCGATGAGCCTGCAGATGTTCGTCATGTCCGGCGCGGCCATGGTCATGGTCGGCTTCGTCAACGGCTTCGGCGCGGTCACCTCCGCCGCCTATATCGGCGCCCAGCAGGTCTGGAACTACATTCAGATGCCGGGCATGGCGGTCGGCGCCTCGATCTCGTCGATGGCCGGCCAGAACGTCGGCGCCGGGCGCTGGGATCGGGTCTCGCGCATCGCCGGCATCGGCATCCTGTGCAGCGTCGCGGTCACCGGCACCTGCGCGATCATCATCTATCTGCTCGGCCCGCTGCCGCTCTACATCTTCCTGCCGCTGCACTCGCCGACCATTCCGATCGCGCTGCACATCAACCGCACGGTGCTCTGGGCCTTCGTGATCTTCAACGCCACCTTCGCGCTGACCGGCATCGTGCGCTCGACCGGCGCGGTCTGGCCGCCGCTGCTGATCCTGGTCTTCTCGATGCTGGTCATCCGCGTGCCGTTCGCCTTTGCCTTCATCCCGCATTTCGGGTCCGAGGCGATCTGGTGGAGCTTCCCGCTCGGCACCCTGACCTCGAGCGCCCTGTCGGTGCTCTATTACAAGTTCGGCGGCTGGCGGAAGGTGCGGATCATCAATCCGGAGCCCGGCGGCCAGGTGCCGGATTCGGCGGTCTCGACGCCGCAAATGGACCCGCACGAGGACGACGACGCCGAACTCGCCAGCCCGATCGCGCGGCCCCTCCCGGTGTCCTGACGATCTAGAGTTTTCAGAACAAAGGTGATTTGACGATGCGCTTTGGCATTTTCTACGAACACCAGCTGCCCCGCCCCTGGACCGAGGGCCTTGAGCAGAAACTCTTCCAGAACGCGCTGGATCAGGTCGAACTGGCCGACAAGCTCGGCTTCGACAATGTCTGGGAGGTCGAGCACCACTTCCTGGAGGAATATTCCCACTCCTCGGCGCCGGAAATCTTCCTGGCCGCCTGCTCGCAGCGCACCAAGCAGATCCGACTGGGCCACGGCATCGTGCTGATGCCGCCGGGCTACAACCATCCGGCCCGAGTCGCCGAACGCATCGCCACCCTGGACCTGGTCTCCAACGGCCGGGTGGAGTGGGGCACCGGCGAAAGCTCGGCCCTGCTCGAGCTCGGCGGCTACGGCGTGCCGCTGGCGGAGAAGCGCAACGCCTGGCAGGAGGCGGTCGAGCAGTGCGCCAACATGCTGGCCATGGACCCCTATCCGGGCTTCGACGGCCAGTTCTTCTCCATGCCGACCCGCAATATCGTACCCAAGCCGGTGCAGAAACCGCACCCGCCGCTGTGGGTGGCCTGCTCCAACCGCGAGACCATCAAGCTGGCGGCGCGGCTGGGCATCGGCGCGCTGACCTTCGCCTTCGTCGACCCGGCCGAGGCCAAGCAGTGGGTCGACGACTATTACCGCATCTTCAAGGAGGAGTGCGTGCCGATCGGCCATGCGGTGAACCCGAACATCTGCATGGTGTCCTCGTTCGGCGTCCACCAGGACGCCGCGGAGGCGCGGCGCCGCTTCCAGGACGGCTTCCGCTTCTTCCAGTTCGCGCTGGGCTGGCACTACGGTTTCGGCGAGCAGATCCCGGGACGCACGGACATCTGGGAGAAGTTCCAGGCGGCGTCGGCCAACATGGCCCCGGGCGCGGACACCGGCGCGCTGGGTGGCGCAATCGCGGCCGAGGGCGGCATCGGCACGCCGGACCAACTGCGCGCCCACCTGCGCAAGTTCGACGACTGCGGCGTCGACCAGGTCGCCTTCATCCAGCAGGGCGGCCGCAACAAGCACGAGCACATCTGCGAGGCGCTGGAGCTGTTCGCCGGCGAGGTGATGGGCGAATTCAAGGACCGCGAAGCCGAGCGGGTGAAAAAGAAGGCCGAAGAGCTCGCGCCCTTCGTCGAGGCGGCGATGCAGCGCAAAAAGTGGATGAAACCCCTGGCCGACAACGAGATCCCGCCGGTGCTGGCGCTCGGCCGCAAGATCGCCGAGGAAGCCGCGCGCAAGGGCGAAACCCTGCCGCCCAGCCCCCGCGCCGCCTGGCGCGAAGCCCTGGAGGCCAGCGAGCGCAAGGGGTCGAAGCAAAAGGCGTAGCCGCCGCTTCTCTTCTATCCGTCATGGCCCGACTGGTTCGGGCCACCCATGATCACCGGCGAACGTGATTTCGCACGACATCGGCCGGGGCAAGTCACAGGGCTCTCACGTGTTCATGGGTCGCCCGGATAGACCGGGCGATGACGGAGCCTGTTACCGGTGCATCGCCCTGGCGAAGTCGACCACCTGGCCGGCCAGCATCTCCACCTGGCGGGTGTCGCGCTCGTCGCGGAAGCCGCCGGCCTCGTCGAACAGTTTGCCGGCGCTCGGGTTCAGCGTGACGCCCAGCGGCGTCGGCCAGCCGCGCAGCGCGTGAATGACGTCGCGCAGCGCCGACAGCGTCGTCCCGGCCGCCTGCCAGCCGTCGGCGGTGACGATGCAACCCACCGCGCGACCATCGAGATAGGGCCGCGCCTCGCCGCGCAGGCCCTCCATCGCATCGAGCGCGTTCTTGATCAGGCCCGAGACCGAGCCGTGATAGCCGGGGGTGGAGATCAGCACGCCGTCGGCGTCGCGCACCGAGGCCAGCATCATCTGCAGCTCGGGCGAGCCCGAGCTGGTCGTGGGATCGTAGATCGGCAGCTTGGAGAGGAAGACGCCGCTGAGCAGGCGGGTGTGAGCGCCGGCCCGCTCGGCGGCTTCCAGGGCCTTGATCAGCACCCGTTCGCTGGTCGACTCCGGCCGCGTGGTGCCGCCGAGGCCGACCAGGAGGGGTGAGTACGCGTCAGGCAGTGGCTTCGGCCTTTTCGGCCCCCATGCGCTTGTCGCGTTGTTCCTTCAACGACTTCAGGTCGTCGGCGAACCGTTCCGCCGCCGCCGCCCGCTGATTGGGGATGTGGTAGGCGGGGAAGAGCTCGTTCGAGGGCCGGTAGTCGGCCAGCACCTGCTTGGCGACCGTCACCTTGTGCACCTCGGTCGGGCCGTCGGCTATGCCCATGACCAGGGCGCTGGTCACCATGCCCATGAACGGCATTTCGTTGGAGACGCCGATGGCGCCATGCAGATGCGCGGCCTTGATGGCGATGTCCTGATAGACCTTCGGCATGGCCACCTTCACCGCGGCGATGTCTTTGCGCACCTTGGTGTAGTCCTGGTACTTGTCGATCGCCCAGGCGGTGCGCAGCACGAGCAAGCGGAACTGCTCGTACTGGATCCATGAATCGGCGATCTGCTCCTGCACCATCTGGTAGTCGGCCAGCCGGCCTTCGCGGGTCGAGCGGGAGACGGCGCGCTGGCACATCAGGTCCAGCGCCCGCTTGCAGGCGCCGACGGTGCGCATGGCGTGGTGCACGCGGCCGCCGGAAAGCCGGGTCTGGGCGATCTTGAAGGCGCCGCCGCGGTCGCCGAGCAGGGCGCCGTAGGGGACCCGCACGTCGGTGTACTTCATGTAGCCGTGGCCGCCCGGGCCGCCGACCGGGCCGGCGCCGACATGGATGCCGCGGACGATCTCGACGCCCGGCGTCGCCGTCGGGACGATGAAGATCGAGGTGCGCTCGTAGGGGTTCTTGTGGTCCGGATCGGTCACCGCGTAGACGATCAGGATGGTCGAGCCATAGGCGCCGGACGAGAACCATTTCTCGCCGTTGATCACCCACTCGTTGCCCTCCAGCACCGCGCGGGTCTTGAAGGTGAGCGGGTCGGAGCCGCCGGTGGGCTCGCTCATCGAAAAGGCGGAGCGGATGTCGCCGTTCAAGAGCGGCTTCAGCCACTGTTCCTTCTGCTCCTCGGTGCCGTAGTGGGCGATGATCTCGGCGTTGCCGGTGTCGGGCGCCTGGCAGCCGAAGATCGAGGGGGCGAGGCCGTTGCGGCCCAGCTTTTCGTTCATCAAGGCGAGCTTCACCTGGCCATAGCCCTGGCCGCCCAGTTCGGGGCCGAGGTGGCAGGCCCAAAGGCCCTCGGCCTTGACCCGGTCCTGCAGCGGTTTGATGAATTTTTCGCGGCCCTCGGTGGAGAAGGCGGCCATGCCGAGATGCGAGAGCGGCTCGATCTCGTTCTCCATCAGGTCTTCGATCCAATCGAGTTTCTTTTGAAATTCCGGATCCGTTTCAAAATCCCAAGCCATGGTGCAAATTCCTCCGTCGGCCCTTCGCTGGAGCCGCATTGCGAAAAAAGACGTCGCCCCAAAATGGAACCCGCGCGCCGCGCGGACCCAGGGGCGTGGCGCATTATCCCGCCCGCATTGACGCGAGGCAATCCCTTCGAACATTTGTTCGGAAACGGGCTCTCCGAGCCGGTATGCGCCTGGGTCAGGCCACCGCGGCGGCCACATCGCCCTGCGCGTCGTCCGGGCCGGCGATGCGGTTGATCTCGGCCAGCAGCCTGGCCGGGGACAGCGGCTTGGAGACCGCGCCGGTCATGCCCGCCTCGATATAGTCCTGCTGCTGGTGGGTGAAGACGTTGGCGGTCATGGCGACGATCGGGGTCGCGCCGGCCGGCGCCGGCAGCCGGCGGATCGCCCGCGTCGCGGCGACGCCGTCCATCACCGGCATCTGGACGTCCATGAGGATGACGTCGAACGGCGCGCGGCCGGCGGCCTCCACGCCCTCGGCGCCGTCATTGGCGGTCTGGACGCTGGCGCCCAGGCTTTCCAGCATGCGCGAGGCGATCAGGCGATTGGTCGGATTGTCCTCGACGATCAGGATGCGCAGGCCGTTCAGCCAGCCGTCAGCCGGCGCGTCCGGCGCGGGCGCGATGTCGGGCTCGGCCAGGGGCGCGGCGATCTCGAACCAGAAGGTCGAGCCCTGGCCTTCCTGGCTGCGCAGGCCCACCTGGCCGTCCATCAGTTCCGCCAGCCGCCGGGTGATGACCAGGCCGAGGCCCGAGCCGCCAAACCGCCGCGTGGTCGAGCTGTCGGCCTGCTGGAAGCGCTGGAACAGCGTCGCCTGCGCCTCCTGCGCGATGCCGATGCCGGTATCCTCGATCTCGAGGCGCAGCCGCTTCTGCGGGCCGCCGCCGGTCGCGGTCAGCCGCACCTCGACCCCGCCATCGAGGGTGAACTTCACCGCATTGCCGATCAGGTTGAACAGCATCTGGCGCAGCCGCACCGGATCGACCGACACCCAGCCGACGCCGGGCGCGATCAAGGTGCGCAGCCACAGGCCCCGCTCCTCGGCCTGCGGCCGCAACAGGTTGGCGACGCCTTCCAGGGCGGCTTCGGGATTCAGCGGCTCCGGCGACAGCTCCAGCCGGCCGGCCTCGACCTTGGAAAAGTCGATCACGTCGTTCAGCAGCGTGGACAGCATCGACCCGCAGGCCAGCGCCTCGTCGAGCAGCCGGCGGCCGTCGCTGGACAGCGGCTCATCCTTGAGCAGGTGCAGGACGCCCAGCACGCCGTTCATCGGCGTGCGGATCTCGTGGCTCATATTGGCCAGGAACTCGGCCTTGGCGTCGGCGGCGCTTTGGGCGGCCTGTTTTTCGCGCAGCGCCGCGTCGCGGGCGTCGGCCAGTTCGGTGACGTCCTGGGTGACGCCGATCATCTGCCACGGGCCGGACGCCGTCGGCCGGATGCCGCGCCAGGCAACCCGGCAGCGCGACCAGCGCCCGTCGTCGTTCTTCTGTCGATATTCAGCGCCACCCGCCTCGCCGGTGGCGATCGAACCGAGAAAGGCGCGGGTTACCCGCGTGACGTCGTCGGCGTGGATGATGGCCGTTATGGCCGCCGCGGTTTCCACCGACAGGCCGCCACCGGCGCCGATCGGGCGCGATATGTCGCTATCCATGTCGTAGATCCGCCGTTCCGGATCGTAGCGCCAGAGCGTCAATCCGATGGCTTCGTGCAGCAGTTCGCCGGTGCGTTTGACGTCCTCGCGCTCGGCGGCCTGAGCCCGCTGTTCGGTGATGTCGCGCAGCACCACCGCCAGGGCCGCCCCGTCGGCGGCGCGCTTGGTGCGGGCGGACACCCAGACCCAGGCGCCGGTCTTGGTCAGCAGGCGATGGTCGATATGGTATTCCTGGGCGGGGGCGAGCGCGCCGGCGGCGGTCTGCACCGCGGGCCAGTCGTCGGCATGGATGAAGTCGCCTGGCGGCCGGCCCTGGGTTTCCGCCGCCGTCCAGCCGGTCAGCCGGGTCCAGGCGGGGTTGGTGCTCGTGATGCAGCCGGCCTTGACCACCAGGAAGACGTCGAGGCTGTTCTCGAACATCCAGGCGGCGGCTTCAAGATCGCCCAAATGTCCGGGCTCGCCGGTGTGGCTGGCGCCCATGCTGCGTACCCCCCGACTACGGCCAAGGTTATGCGGCGCCCCCGTAAACTTTCCGTTGCGCAAGAAAAGGGCGACGCCGGCGGCGCCGCCCTCTCTGATCTTCAGACTCTTGGCGACAGGCTAGAAGTCGACGCCGGTTTCGGCCACGACGCGGACTTGCGAACCGTGGTTGCCGAGCTGGCCGAAC
>DASYAQ010000376.1:0-6492 GCA_036501225.1 Caulobacteraceae bacterium
GCCGGAACGCCGGCGGCATGCAGAACCTCGGCCCACAGATAACCGGAGAAGGGGGCTTCTTCAGAGGGCTTCAGCACCATGGTGCAGCCGGTGGCGAGCGCCGGGACCACCTTGCAGGCGATCTGGTTGATCGGCCAGTTCCACGGCGTGATCATGCCGCAGACGCCGATCGGCTCTTTCACGATGCGGGTCGTGCCGCGATCTTCGTCGAACTTGAAGTTCTTCAGGACCTCGATGCCGGTCGACAGGTGGCCGATGCCGATGGCGGCCTGGGCGCGTTGCGCCAGGCTGGCCGGGGCGCCCATTTCCTCGGTGATGGCGGTGGCGATCTCGCCGAAACGCTTCTGATATTCGGCCAGGATGCGCTGCAGCAGATCGATGCGCTCCTCGCGGCTGGTCAGGGAAAAGGTCGCGAACGCCTTGCGGGCGGCCTTGACCGCCGTGTCCACGTCCGCGGCCGAGCCGCCGGAGATATGGCCGGCGACCGCTTCGGTGGCCGGATTGATCACGTCGATCGACTTGGGGCTGATCGGATCGACCCACTTTCCATCGATGTAGAACTTCATGTACTCGCGCATGCGATCCTCCTGGGTTCGTCCCACCAGCCTTGAGCGTTTATCCGCCGGGCCTCTTCGGCCGGGCATATTAGTGATCGCGGTTCATTCTGGAAGGGGGAGAAGGAATTTCGCGGTTTTTTCGACTCACCACAGCGGCCGGCGAACCGCCGCGCCCAAGGCCTCGGCGATGCGTCCGCGCGTGCCGTCGGTGGTCCCGTCCGGCAGGGCGTCGGCGTCGAACCAGCCGATTTCGGCGATCTCGCCGCGTGAGGTCGCCGCGCAGGCCGCCCAGTCCTCGACGCGATAGAAGACGATGTGGTCGCCCCTGAACCTGGCATGGGCGCTGTGGATCGAGACCAGGACCGGCGGCGCGGTCAGCCGCACGCCCGCCTCCTCGATCAGCTCGCGGGCCAGCGCGTCCTCGGCCGTTTCGCCCCGCTCGACCCCGCCGCCGGGCATGTGCCAGCCCTTCACATAGGTGTGGCGCACCAGAAGCACCTTGCCGTCGCCGTCGAGCACCATGCCGCGCACGCCCAGCGTCATGCCGCGGCGGGTGCGGGCATAGAGGTGAAAGAACGGCCGGATCAGCGGCTCGAGGCGCGTGCGCAGGGACATGGGCGCGAAGCGTAGCCTTTTGTGCGCCAAGGTCACCGCCGAAGATCCTCCACCGTAGGGGGAGGATCAGCGTCCGCTTGCGGTCACCGGCGGGGATCGGTAAAGCGGCGCTGAGCACCGGAGGCCTTACATGTCCGCGATCTACATGATCATCGTCTTCGTCGCCGTGATCGGCCTGCTGAACCGCCTCGAGTTCGGCCGGGTCGACTGACCTCGATGACCGGACGGGGCGGCGCGCTGGTCACCGGGGCGGCCCGGCGCATCGGCCGCAGCCTGGCGCTGCAGGCGGGCAAGGCCGGCTACAGCGTCCTTGTCCATCACCATCATTCCGCCGATGACGCCGAAGAGGTGTGCGCCGAGATCGAGGCCATGGGCGGCCATGCCCACGCGCTGGCCGCCGACCTGGACGACGCCGAGGCCCTGCCGGCGCTGATCGACGAGGCCAGGGCCGCCATCGGGCCGCTGTCGCTCTTGGTCAACAACGCCTCGCTGTTCGGGGACGACCGCATCGAGACCCTCACCGCCGCCTCCTGGGACGCGCACATGGCCGCCAACTTCCGCGCGCCGGTGCTGCTCGCCCAGGCCTTTGCGCGGCAGGCGCCGGCGGGATCGCTGATCGTCAACATCATCGACCAGCGCGTGCTGCGCCCGACGCCGCAGTTCTTCAGCTATGCGCTCTCCAAGGCGGGCCTGTGGGACGCGACGCGCATGATGGCCCAGGCGCTGGCGCCTCATATCCGCGTCAACGGCATCGGGCCCGGCCCCACCCTGCCCTCGACCCACCAGAGCGCCGAGGATTTCGCGGCCGAGGCCAGGCACATCCTGCTGCAACAACGCACCACGCCGGACGAGATCGCCCAGGCGCTGAGCTATCTGATCGAGGCGACCTCGGTGACCGGCCAGATGATCGCCGTCGACGGCGGCCAGCACCTGGCCTGGCGCACGCCCGACGTGATCGGCCCATGAGCGTCGAGATCCTGAAGATCTTCGTCCGCGCCCTGACGCTGTCGGTCGAGGTGGGGGTCTACGAGCACGAATATGGCCGCCGCCAGCCCCTGATCGCCGATATCGAGCTCGACCTGGAGCCGGCCTCCTGCGAGCACATCGCCGACACGGTCAGCTATGCCGCGGTCGTGGCCACGGCCAGGGCGCTGGCCCAGACCGGCCACTTCAAGCTGGTCGAGACCTTCGCCGAACGCCTGGCCCGCGCCTGCCTGGAGGACCCCAAGGTGCTGAGCGCCCGCGTCCGCATCGAAAAACCCGAAGCGCTCGCCCCCGACGCGGCCGCCGGCGGCGTCGAGATCGTCGTCGGCCGGCGGCCTTAGAGCGTCATCCATCCACGAATCGACAGCCTCTCACCGATCCTTCTCCCCTCGCGGGAGAAGGTGGCCCCGCGAAGGCGGGGTCGGATGAGGGGCCGCACCGGCGTCGGGGATCAGGCCCTAGAGTTTAATGCGGAAACCTCGGCGCGGCCCCTCATCCGACGGGTTTCCGACCCGCCACCTTCTCCCGCGAGGGGAGAAGGGCGCGGCCGCGCCGCTCGAACCGAACTAAGCCTTCGCCGGCACCGGGATCGCCGCCGCCGGGGCGGTGCGGGCCAGCGGGGTGAAGTCCTTTTCCGCCAGCGGGAAGAAGTCGGCGACGATGCCGTCGGCGTCCCAGCCGCCCTCGCGCGAATAGGTGTGGATCGGCCGGGGCTGCGAATAGACCGACAGGTTGTAGCCGCCGGCGCCGAAGATCTGGCCGGAGATGGATTTGGCCGCGTCCGACATCAGCGCCACGGTCAGCTGCGCCGGCCGCACCGGGCTCTGCACCTCGCGCATGGCTTCGCGCCGCTTGGCCCCCGCCTCGTCGCGCGGCACGGAATCGGTCATCCGCGTGGCCGCGCCAGGGGCGACGGCGTTGGAGCGGACATTGTTGCGCGCCCCTTCCATGGCGATGATCCGCGAAAAGGCGGCGATGCCCATCTTGGCCGCGCCGTAATTGGTCTGGCCGACATTGCCGACCAGGCCGGAGCTGGAGCTCCACATCACGTAGACGCCGTCCTGCTGGCTGCGGAAGTGGTTGATGGTGGCGCGCACGACGTTGAAGTGACCGCGCAGGTGCACGGTCATGATCGCGTCCCACTCCTCCTCGGTCATGTTGTGGGCCATGCGGTCGCGCAGGATGCCGGCCGGGTTGGAGACCGCGTGCAGCGCGCCGTAGGTGTCCATGGCCTGCTGCACCATGCGGCCGACCGCGGCCAGGTCGGTGACGCTCTCGGTATTGGCCACGGCCTCGCCGCCGGCGGCCTTGATGGTGTTGACGACTTCCTGCGCCGGGCCGACGTCGGCGCCTTCACCGTGCACGCCGCTGCCCAGGTCGTTGACGATCACCTTGGCGCCCTGCTGGGCGGCCAGTATCGCCGTCTCCCGGCCGATCCCGCGCCCACCGCCGGTGACCAGCACAACCTTGCCATCGAGCAATCCCATGGTCGTTCCTCCAATCGTTTCTGAATTTATGCCCGGAGCCTACCGGCCAGCCGGCCCCCGGGGCAAGCGGAGACGCAGACCGGAAGGTCGGATTGGGTCGATGCGGCGCCGGCTTCGGGAACACTCGTGGAGAGGCGGCCGAGCTTTTGCCCCCGTATCTTGGCGGCCCCTTCGTTCGTCATACACAATGGCGGACCAGAAGGGGCGATGCATGGCGGAACAATTCAGTGCGGAGATGCAGAGCGGGACGAGGGCGGCCTGGTCGCGTTTCGTAGACCTGGTCGAGCCATTCCGGCCCGATCTTGCCCGCTATTGCAGACGGCTCACGGGCCACATTTGGGATGCCGAAGACCTGGCCCAGGACACCTTGCTGCGCAGCTTCAGCCTGCTCGGCTCAATGGGCTACGCCGTGGGAAACCCTCGGGCATACCTGCTGCGTGTCGCGACCAATATCTGGATCGACGCTCAGCGCCGGCGGTTGCTCGAGGCCGGCATCCTTGCCGACGTCGCGCTCTCTCGGCCGGAGGCGCGTTCGAGGCCGAGCCAGGAAGACCAGGTTCAGGTCCGGGATGCGGGCGCCGTGTTGCTGCAATATCTGGCGCCTCAAGAGCGGGCCGCTGTCCTGCTCAAGGACGTCCTCGACATGAGTCTGGACGAAACGGCGTCGATCCTCGCAACGACGAGCGGCGCCGTCAGAGCGGCGCTGCATCGAGGGCGAGATCGACTCAAAGACGTTCAGCCGGCGATCCAGCGGCCCGTCCCCGATCCGGCGGTCGTTGACCAGTTCGTCGAGCGCTACAACGCGCGAGACCTTCCAGGCCTGGTCGCGCTGATGCTCGATTCGGCGTCCGTCGAGATGTCTGTCGTCGTCAACGAGTTCGGGCGCGAGGGCTACGAGCGCGAGCAAGGCTGGTTCTTCCACTCTGTGGTCGGCAGCCCCGGTGAATACGAGCGGCCGCTCGTCCGCCAGGCGCGAAAGGAGTTCCGAGGCGAGCCCCTCGTCATTCAGTTGCATACGCTGTGGGGCGCGGAGGTCATGACCTCGATCATTCGACTGGAGACCGTGGACGGCAAGATCGCTCGCCTGCGCAGCTACACCTTCTGTCCAGACGCCATCGGGGAGGTTGCGGAGGCGTTGGGCTTCACGGTGGGTCCGGTGTTTTATAGCTTCCCGCCATTTCTGGCCTCCTGGCAGTCCATGCCGGCAGCGGCTCTGCGTTGATCAACGCCAGCGCGAGGGCAGCGGCCCCGCGCCAGCGACGACTTGATCCGCAGTGCCGGGCAGCGCCGACGCTAGCGGCCGGTGAACACCGGGGCGCGCTTTTCGGTGAAGCTGCGCACGCCTTCGCGGTGATCCTCGGTGGCGAACAGCCGGTGGATGGTCTCGATCGCCCAAGAGCCGATCTCGCGCGGATCGCCGGGACTGGTTCGCCGCAAGCCCGCCTTCATCGCGGTCAGCGCCAGCGGCGGATTGGCGGCGATCCGCCCCGCCAGATCCATGGCCGCGGGCATCAGCTCGCCGTGCGCGACCATGCGGCCGATCAGGCCGATGCGCAGGGCCTCGGCGGCGTCGATCGGATCTCCGGTGAACAGCAGCTCCGCCGCCTTCTCGGACCCGACGATCGCCGGCAGCTTCCAGAAGCCGCCGACATCGCAGACCAGGCCGCGCTTGATGAACAGCTCGGCGAACACCGCCTTCTCCGAGGCGATGCGCATGTCGGCATAGAGGGCCAGCTCCATGCCCCAGCCGACGGCCGGCCCGTTCACCGCCGCGATCACCGGTTTGTCGCACTCGATCGCCGCCATCGCCGCCGGGGTCGGCTCGAAGCGCACCCTGGGCGTCGCCGGCGCCGGCCGCGCGTCGCCAGTCATCATCTCCTTGATGTCCTCGCCCGAGCAGAAGGCCGGATCGGCGCCGGTGACCACCACGCAGCGGACCTCGGCGTCGGCGGAGGCGTGGCGGAAGGCCGCCTCGATCTCGGCATAGGCGCGCGGGTTGAGCGCATTGCGCCGCTCCGGACGGTTCAGCGTGATGCGGCAGATGTGATCGCGCACGGCGTAGAGCACATGAACGAAATCTTCGGCGGCGATGGCGGCCATTCTCGCAACTCTCCTCCTGGCCTGTCGCGCCGTCAGCTTGCTAAGCGGTGCGGCGAGGTGCGCTATTGTGGCGCCGAATGACCGCGGGGAAAGCAATGGCCGAAGATTATCCGCCCGAAGTCGGCGACGTGCGCGACAACCACCGCTTCGACGAGGCCGGGCTCGAGGCCTGGCTTTCGCGGAATGTCGACGGCTTTCACGGCCCGATGAGCGTGCGCCAGTTTCGCGGCGGCGCCTCCAATCCGACCTTCCTGATCGACGCCGGCGGGCGGCGCTATGTGCTGCGCAAGAAGCCGCCGGGCCAGCTGCTGGCCAGCGCCCACCAGGTCGACCGCGAATATCGGGTGATGAAGGCGCTTGGCGGGGCGGGCTTTCCGGTTCCGGTGATGCGCGCGCTCTGCCTGGACGAGACCGTCATCGGCACCACCTTCTATGTGATGGACTTCCTGCAAGGCCGCATCTTCCGCGACGCGCGCCTGCCGGGTCTCAGCCCGGCCGAGCGCACGGCGATCTATGACGAGCTGAACGCGGTGCTGGCCCAGCTGCACGGGGTCGACTATGCGGCGATCGGGCTGGGCGACTACGGCCGCCCGGGCAACTATTTCACTCGCCAGATCGATCGCTGGACCAGGCAGTACCGCGGCGCCGAGACCGAAAGGATCGAGGCGATGGAAGAGTTGATCGCGCTCCTGCCCGACCGCGCGCCGAAGGAAGAAACCACCACCATCGCCCATGGCGACTACCGGCTG
>DASYAQ010000377.1:0-9509 GCA_036501225.1 Caulobacteraceae bacterium
CCGGCGCGCCAGTGATCGATCAGGATCGGCAGGAAGGCGTCGGGGTCGCTGTCGCCCTCGATGATCCCGCGCACGGTCTGGCCGAAGGTGAGCACGGTCCCGAGCTCGCCGGGCATAGGCGCGCCAGGCGGCGGAATCCCGACGACGCCGAGCACGCCCTTGGGGGCCAGCGCGGCCATCACGGCGGTCAGGACCTCCGGCCGGCCGGTCGTGTCGAAGGCGTAATCCACCCCTTGAGGCAGGATGGCGCGGACGGCGGCGGCGAGGTTCGGACTGTCTGCGGGGTCGATCACGTCGGTGGCGCCCAGCTGCAGCGCCAGGGCCCGCCGTGATGCGTGCGGCTCGACGACGACAATCGTCCGACAGCCCTGGATCGTCGCCCCCATCACCGCCGACAGGCCCACGGCGCCGCCGCCGGTGACCAGCAGCGAAGACCCCTTGGGGCAGGCCAAGGCCAGCATCACCCCGCCGGCGCCCGTCTGGACGCCGCAGCCGAGCGGTGCGGCAAGCTCGAACGGGATATCGTCGGGCAGCTTCAGCACATTGCGCTCGTAGGCCAGGGCGTAGGTCGCGAACGAGGACTGGCCGAAGAAGTTGGACGAGACCGGCGCCTCGCCCCGACGGATCGCCTTGGAGCCGTCAG
The DNA here is from genome assembly GCA_036501225.1 of Caulobacteraceae bacterium. Taxonomy (GTDB): domain Bacteria; phylum Pseudomonadota; class Alphaproteobacteria; order Caulobacterales; family Caulobacteraceae; genus Poindextera. Next base: position 644 of record DASYAQ010000377.1, read on the forward strand.
GGCGCATGCCGATGTAGTTCAACACCGGCATGGTAAAGCAGTAGGCCGGGTCGCCGGCGAGACAGCGCGCGCAGGCGCCGCACGAGCGGAAGGTCATCGCGACCCGATCTCCGACCTTCACCTTCGTTATCGACGCCCCGACAGCGTCCACGACGCCGGCGCCCTCATGGCCCAGCACCGCGGGGAGGGCGAACGGCATCGCCCCGTCACGGGCCACGAGGTCGGTATGGCAGACGCCGACCGCCGCGATGCGCACGCGGATCTCATCGGCGCGCGGTTCGTCCAGCTCGACCGTCTCGATGGAGAACGCCCCGCCGGGGGTGTTGGCGAGCGCCGCGGTGATCTGCATCTGTGTCCTCCGTTATGAGAAATCGTCGAGCCTGTTCGGCATGGACGCGCCTCGAGGTTGGTCGGGTCTGGTCAGAGGGCCGCCTCATAGGCATGCGCGGTGACGTGCGCTTCGAGGAATCGCCAGATCTCGCCGTTGACAGTCCGGGCCCAGTCGGCCCCGCCGGCCTCGGCCTCTTCGACCGCGGCCTGGAGGTCGATGAGCAGCTTCAGGGTTAGGTCCGAGCGGGCTGTGAGATCGCTCACCCGCAGGCTCGGCGCCTCCGTCGCAAGCCCCTCCGCGATCCGCGTCTTCAGGTCCACATCGTCGAGATGTCGCGCCCCGTCGCGGAGGATGGACTGCAGCGCCGCATGCTCCGAGATCAGCACGTCGGCGGCGCGATCGTAGTCCTGCGCGATCAACCCCATCAGCGCGGTGACGTAGCCCAGGTCGGTCGCGGTGTAGGCGTCGCCGGCCTTGGGGATGAGGTCCTGTGCGACGCGGGTGGCGAGGTGGCGAATGGCTTCCGAGCCCCTGGGGATCATTTGACCACCCGAACGAAGCGATGCCTGGAGTGCGGGGAGAGATAGTCGACGAGGATTTGCTGCTGACGATCGGTCATCAGCCAGCCGGCGATCGCCAGGATCGGCGCCTTGCTGGCGCCGGAATGAAAGTCCTCGCTGGACGATATCCAGATGCCGATGCCCTTGAGCGCGGCGAACACCTGCCACCATCGGAACGCCTCCGGATCGACCTCGAGACCGGCGCTTTCCTCCCAGGTGCGCACCGCCTCCTTGTGCGGAAGCAGCCCGCCAGCCCGGTCGGGCTCGTTCCAGCACCAGAGCGGGTCGAGCGACCAGGCAAGGTCCTCGAGCGGATCGCCAATGTGCGCCATCTCCCAGTCGAGGATCGCCTTGATCTGGCCGTCCGGTGAATAGAGGAAGTTGCCGGTGCGGTAGTCGCCGTGCACCAGGCTGAGCTTCTGCGCCGGCGGCGGCGGATTGCGGCGCAGCGACCGAATGGCCGCATGCGCCACCGGGTTCGGGTGCAGTTCGTCTGTCTCGATAACCTTCGCCCAGTAGTCGAGCTGCTCCATCGCACAGGTCGCGGGCGTGGGGATCGGCATCACGTCCGCGAGCCCCAGCGTCAACGGATCGAGCGCGGCGATCCGGCCCAGCAGGCTCCATTTCTGATGGCCGATGGCGTCGCGGTGCTCGAGCGCGATGCCGCCGGGCGAGGCCTGGCAACCGGTCACCTCCGAGGTGATCGAGAAGGGCCGGCCGACCCAGCGCGGGTCTTCCTCGAGGAACAGGGTCTCGGGCGCCGGAAGGCCGGCCTTGAAGGCGGCCTGCATGGCTCGGTATTCGGTGCGCCGGTCCGTGTCGATCAGGCTGGTTTCCGGATCGATCCGCACGATCATGCCGCGGCCAGCCTCGCCCGCGTGAGCCTTCAGCCGCCACGTTTCGCGCGACGCGCCGCCCGGTACGCGCGCCAGGTCCGAGACCTGCGCTCCCGGCAGCCATTTGGCGGCGAGGAAACCGGCGAGGTCAGCCTGCAGCTTGTTTTCGCGAGCGCCGATGCCGTCCTCCCAAAATCCCGCCGACCAGGTATCGGACTTGTGAGCGCGGTCGATAGCATTGGCTTACTGGTTGGCCAACTAGCAAATTGGGAGTTTATGATCGGCCTCGACAAGACCCCCCGCCGCCGCGCTAAAGGACCGCCATGCACCCCTCGATCCACGCCCAGACCCACCCCGACAAGCCCGCCTACATCATGGCCGGCTCCGGCGAGGTGGTGACCTATGCCGAACTCGACGCCCGCTCCAACCAGGGCGCGCACCTCTTCCGCTCGCTGGGCATAGAGGCGGGCGACGCCATCGCCCTCTTCGTCGATAACAGCCCGCGCTATTACGAGGCGCTCTGGGCCGCCCAGCGTTCGGGCGTCCGCTATACGGCCATCTCATCCAAGCTGACGGTCGGCGAGGTCGAATACATCGTCAAGGACTGCGGGGCGAAGGCGCTCATCGCGGGAAGGGCGGTGGCCGACGTCGCGCTGCCGCTCGCGCCACTGATCCCGGGCGTGAAGCTTTACATGGTCGACGGCGCCGAGGCTCCTTACGAGAGTTTCGAGGCGGCGCGCGCGACGTTCCCGACCACCCCGATCGCCGATGAATCGGCCGGCGGGCCGATGCTCTATTCGTCCGGCACCACCGGCCGGCCCAAGGGCGTGCGCTCCATGGCGGCGGCCCAGCGCCAGCCGATCACGGCCGGCAACGGCCTGGCCAACCTCGGCCAGGCCCTCTACGGTTGGACGCCGGACTCGATCTATCTGTCCCCGGCGCCGCTCTATCATGCCGCGCCGCTGGGCTGGTCGATGGGCATGCAGGCGCTGGGCGGCACGGTGATCGTGATGGAGCGCTTCGACGCCGAGGACGCCCTGCGCTGCGTCCAGGACTACAAGGTCACCACCGCCCAGTGGGTGCCCACGCATTTCGTGCGCATGCTGAAACTGCCGCCGGAAACGCGCGCCAGCTATGACGTCTCCTCGCTGACCCAGGTGTTCCACGCCGCCGCGCCGTGCCCGATCCCGGTCAAGGAGCAGATGATCGCCTGGTGGGGGCCGATCATCAGCGAGTATTACGCCGGAACCGAAGGCAACGGTTTCACCGCGATCAATTCCAAGGAGTGGTTGGCGCACAAAGGCTCGGTCGGCCGCGCCCTCGCGGGCGAAATCAAGATCTGCGACGAGAACGGCGAGGAACTGCCGCCCGGGTCGGAGGGCGTGATCTTCTTCGCCGGCGGCGGCCAGTTCGAGTACCACAACGATCCCGAGAAGACCGCGGAGAGCCGCAACAAGCACGGCTGGACGACCCTGGGCGACGTTGGCCGGATGGACGACGAGGGCTTTCTCTACCTCACCGACCGCAAGAGCTTCATGATCATCTCCGGCGGGGTGAACATCTATCCGCAGGAGATCGAGAACCTGCTGATCACCCACCCGAAGGTCGCCGACGTCGCCGTGGTCGGCGCGCCGCACGAGGAGATGGGCGAGCAGGTTGTGGCGGTGGTCCAGCCGGCCGACTGGAACGAGGCGGGCGACGATCTCGCCGCGGAGCTGAACGCCTTCGTGCGAGCCAACCTCAGCCACGTGAAAGCGCCGCGCCGGATCGACTTCATGCGGGAACTGCCTCGCCACCAGACCGGCAAGCTCTACAAGCGCCTGGTCCGCGACGCCTACTGGAGCAAGGACGGCTCGCCGGTCGTGTCTGGCAGCTAGCCCGTGGCCCCCATCGGGATGTCAATCGCGGGCAGGCCGCTCATCCTGCTTGAGACGGCGCATCGGCCGCGCCCAGCTTCACCAGCAAGCGTTCCGAGGCCCTGGTGAGCGCTTCGAGCGCGTCGTCGATCTCCCGGCGCTTCAGCTCCAGAGCGGCGAGCCGCTCCTTGAACAGCGGAAGCGCGCGAACGAGTTGGGCGACGCGGCCGCCTTTATCGTAGGTCTCCAGGAGTACGCGGATCTCTTCCAGCGTGAAGCCGACCCGACGTCCGCGGAGAATGAGGCGCAGCCGCACCTGGTCCCGACGCGAATAGAGACGAGCCCGGTTGCTTCTCTCCGGGGAAAGCAGGCCCTTCTCCTCGTAGAACCGCAGCGCCCTCTGGGTCGCCCCGACTTGCCGGCAGAGCTGGGTGATCGTCAGTGTATCGGGTGGCGCGCGCGGCGGGGCGATGGACATTCGACTCCTCTTCAGCCCGCCCGGCGGACAGACCGAAATCAATCATATTATTGTTGGCCGACTAGCTATAATGTGTAGCCGCGCCAGCTTCAACGCTTTCCGCGCGCCCGGTTCTCAGTGGGCGCCCTTGCATTGCCGATCAATGGGCTGGCGGCTGCCGCAGAGGGCCGGGAGCGGATTTGAAGATCGCGCGGGCAACAGATACGATCCGGCCTTGATGGACCAGACGCTGCAAAAACCGCCGCCTCGCAGAACGCAGGCCGAGCGCAGAGACCAATCCGAGCGCGGACTGGTGGAGGCTTCGATCGCCCTGGTCTCGGAAGAAGGCGTCAGCGCCGCGACCTTCGAAGCCATCGGGCGGCGGGGCGGCTACAGCCGCGGACTGGTCGGGCAGCGGTTCGGGTCGAAGCTTGGCCTGATCGAGGCGGTGATCGCCTACCTGCACGACGAGAAGGAAACCCACACCGCCGAGCATCGAGTCGAGGAGCTTCCCGGCCTCGAGGCGCTCCTGGCCTATGTCGATCTCTATCTGCAGAGGCTTTCCCGCCTGGCCGAGGTTCGGGCCTATTTCCGCCTCCTGTGTTGGGCCGTGGCCGATATCTCGGCCTTCCGGTCGGCTTTTGCCGCGGAACACGATCGCGTCCGGGCGCGATTCGAAGGCTGGCTGATCCGGGGCCAGGCCGAGGGCCAGATTCGGCCGGATCTGGAGCCGACCGCGGCCGCCCTGATGGTCGGGAGCCAATTGCTGGGACTGTCGATCCAGATGCTGATCGACCCGACGATGGACGTCGATCCGATCAGGGTCACGTGCGTGGCGACTCTGCGCCAGGCCTTCGCCGCCAACCGCTGAAGCGGCGTTGCAATCGCGGCCGGGGCGGCGGCGCCGAGCGCATGCGCCTGTGGAAAGACGCCGCTTCTCCCACTCGTAATGTTGATGGGCAGCCAACAAAGATGTAGAAGGGTCGCGCGGCGCTGAACCTGCCGTCCGGCTTCGCGCCGCGAAGATGAATTGGAAAACGCCGATGCCAGCTGCGCCACAGGATATCCTTGCGACCGTCGTCGACCCCAAGGCGCACGCCGACGCTCCGCGGCTGAACGCCGCCTTCGCCTGGCTGCGTCAGAACGATCCCCTGGCGCGGGCCGAACTGCCCGGCTACGACCCGTTCCGCATCGTCAGCAAGCACGCCGACATCCTGGAGATCAGCCGCGACAGCGCCCTGTTCCCCTATGGCGACTTCCCCTCGACCTTCGCGCCGCACGACCAGGTCGAGCGCGGCCGCGAGGCGCGGGCGGCAGGCCGGCCGCTGATCTACACCCTGGTGCAGATGGACGAGCCGGACCACATGAAGTACCGCGCCCTGACCCAGGCTTGGTTCATGCCAAAGAACATCGCAAGCCTCGAAGGCCGCATCCGCGAGCTGGCGCGCGAGGCGGTGGCGCGGATGGAGACGCTCGGCGGCCAATGCAACTTCGTCGACGAAGTGGCGCTGCACTTTCCGTTGCGCGTGATCATGGAGATTCTCGGTGTGCCGCGCGAGGACGAGCCGCGCATGCTGAAGCTGACCCAGGAGCTGTTCGGCGCCACCGACCCGGACCTGCGCCGCAAGGGCGATGAGAGCACGCCGGAGGCCCGCCAGCAGGTCGTGCAGGCGGCGATGATGGACTTCTTCAACTATTTCAAGATGCTGACCGAGGAGCGGCGGGCAAACCCGCGCGATGATGTCGCCTCGACCATCGCCAACGCCCAGGTCGACGGCCAGCCGATCTCGGACCTCGACGTGATGTCCTACTATTTGATCATCGCCACCGCCGGCCACGACACCACCTCCTCGTCAACGGCCGGCGCCATGTGGGCCCTGGCCGAACGGCCGGACGAGCTGGCCAAGGTCCGGGCCAACCCGGCGCTGATCCCGGGCCTGGTCGACGAGTCCATCCGCTGGACGACGCCGGTGCGCCACTTCATGCGCAGCGCCGCGGCCGACACCACCCTGCGCGGCCAGGCGATCGCCAAGGGCGAGTGGCTGATGCTGTGCTATCCGTCCGGCAACCGCGACGAAGAGGTATTCGAGGACCCCTACGAATTCCGCGTCGACCGCAGTCCGAACCGACATCTGGCGTTCGGCTACGGCGCCCACCTGTGCCTTGGCCAGCACCTGGCCAAGATGGAGATGCGCATCCTGTGGGAGGAGCTGCTGCCCAGGCTGAAGGCCGTCGAACTGGCCGGCGAGGCCAAACTCTCCGAAGCCAACTTCGTCAACGGTCCGAAGGCCTTGCCGATTCAGTACGTGCTGACCTGACGCACAGGCCGTCAACGGGCGGGCTCGCCTCTGCGAGGGTTCGTTGGAACAAGTTCGTTGGACCAAGGAGAGCGTCCCGGTCTTCGACCAGGGCAGACAAGTTGATAGCATCCGGCGCATCATCTTCGGCGCCTTGACGGGCCGGGTCGGCGCGGGTATCAACCGCGCCTCTGTTGGACCGGCAGTAGGCTTGAAGGCTTAGACGCGGTTCGCTTAGACGACCTGACACAGGCGCCGCGGTGCGGCGTTCGGCAAGGACAAGGCCCTCGCGGTCGTTTCCGCGCGGGGCCATTTCGTTTTCGCGGACACCTGGTAGGCGTATCTCGAAGCCTTGAAAGCTTCGAGCCGGTCTTTGAAACGGTGGATGAAGAAGGCGAGAGCTCAAAGGAACGCGTACGAAATATGGATCGGCAAAACATACGCATCCGGCTCAAGGCCTTTGACCACCGGGTCCTGGATCACTCGACGCGGGAGATCGTCAACACCGCCAAGCGCACCGGCGCCACGGTGCGCGGTCCGATTCCGCTGCCGACCCTGATCGAAAAATTCACCGTCAACCGTTCGCCGCACATCGACAAGAAGTCGCGCGAGCAGTTCGAAATCCGCACGCACAAGCGCGTGCTCGATATCGTCGATCCGACTCCGCAGACCGTGGACGCGCTGATGAAGCTCGCGCTCTCGGCCGGCGTCGACGTCGAGATCAAGCTTTAAGGGACGTGAGGGCCATGCGAACCGGCGTGATCGCCAAAAAGCTGGGCATGACCCGCTTCTTCGACGAGGCGGGGACAGACGTGGCCGTCACCGTCCTTTCCCTGGACGGTTGTCAGGTCACCGCTCAGCGCACCAAGGACAAGGACGGCTACGTCGCGCTGCAGCTCGGCGCCGGCGCTGCCAAGGTCAAGAACACCACCAAGCCCATGCGCGGCCACTTCGCCAAGGCGCTGGTCGAGCCCAAGCGGCATCTGGCCGAGTTCCGGGTCTCGGAAGACAACCTGATCGACGTCGGCGCCGAATTCACCGCCGACCATTTCATGGCCGGCCAGGCCGTCGACGTCACCGGCGTCACGGTCGGCAAGGGCTTCCAGGGCGGCATCAAACGCCACCACTTCGGCGGCCTGCGCGCCACCCACGGCGTATCGCTCTCGCACCGCTCGCTGGGTTCGACCGGCCAGCGCCAGGACCCGGGCCGCACCTTCAAAGGCAAGAAGATGGCCGGGCATATGGGCGTGGACAATGTGACCACCCTGAATGTGACCGTGTTCCGCGTCGATGCGGAGCGCGGTCTTATTATTTTGCGCGGCTCGGTTCCGGGCACGGACGGCGGCTACGTCAAGATCCGCGACGCGGTGAAGCGCGCCGCCCCGGCCGATCTGCCGACCCCGGGCGCGTTCAAGTCGGCGAACGGCGACGCCGGCCCGGCCGCGGCGCAAGCGCCTGAAACCGAAGCGGCCGAAGCACAGGGCGAAGCGTCATGAAACTCGACGTCGTAACCCTCGCCGGGGCCAAGGCCGGCCAGATCGACCTCTCCGACGCCATCTTCGGCATCGGCGACATCCGCCTCGACATCCTGGCGCGCTGCGTCAACTGGCAGCTCGCCAAGCGCCGCTCGGGCGCCCACAAAGTGCAGACGCGCAACGAGAATTCGCGCACCGGCAAGAAGATGTACAAGCAGAAGGGCACCGGCGGCGCCCGTCACGGTTCGCGCCGCGCGCCCCAGTTCGTCGGCGGCAGCCGCGCCTTCGGGCCGGTGGTGCGCAGCCATGAATTCGACCTGCCCAAGAAGGTCCGCGCGCTGGCGCTGCGCCATGCGCTGTCCTCCAAGGTGAAGAGCGGCTCGCTGATCATCCTGGAAGAGGCGGTCGCGGCGACGCCGAAGACGGCGGCGCTGAAGGCGCAGTTCGAGGCGCTGGGCCTGAAGAACGCCCTGGTCATCGCCGGACCCGAGGTCCACGGCGACTTCGGCCTGGCGGCGCGCAACATGCCCAATATCGACGTGCTGCCGAACGCCGGCCTCAACGTCTACGACGTGCTGCGGCGCGACACCCTGGTTCTGACCCGCGCCGCCATCGAAGGCATCGAAGCGCGCTTTGCGATTGGGAGCGCCGCCTGATGCCCGCCGCCCGCCACTACGACACCATCCTGGCCCCGGTGATCACCGAAAAGGCCACGCTGCTCTCCGAGCAGAACAAGGTGGTGTTCAAGGTCGCCATGGACTCGACCAAGGACGAGATCGCCGCGGCCATCGAGTCGCTGTTCAAGGTCAATGTCACCAAGGTCAACACCATGATCGTCAAGGGGAAGACCAAGCGCTTCCGAGGCATCATGGGTCGCCGCAACGACATCAAGAAGGCCGTTGTCACCCTGGCCCCGGGCCAGTCCATCGACATCGCGACGGGGCTCTAGAACCATGGCCTTGAAGACCTTCAACCCGACCTCTCCCTCGCGTCGCGGCTTGGTGCTCGTCGACCGTTCGGATCTGCACAAGGGCAAGCCGGAAAAGAGCCTGGT
>DASYAQ010000378.1:0-2242 GCA_036501225.1 Caulobacteraceae bacterium
TCGGCGATGTGGTGGCTGTTCTCGCCGTAGAGGGTCTCCAGGTGCACGCAGGCGCCGGCGTTCATGGCGAAGGCGTGGTGGAATTCCTTGAACAGCTCGGTGTCCATCTCACCCACCTTGGGCCGCACGAAATTGACCTTCCAGACCAGGTAGGGCCGGTTCGACAGGTCGAGCGCGCAGCGGGTCAGGGTCTCGTCCATGGGGATATAGGCGAGCCCAAACCGGCGCACGCCCTTAAACCCGTCCAAAGCCTTGGCGACGGCCTGGCCGATGACGATTCCGGTGTCCTCCACCGTGTGGTGCATGTCGATGTGCAGGTCACCCTTGGTCTCGACCTTCAGGTCGATGCCGCCGTGGCGGGCGAAGCTTTCCAGCATGTGGTCGAAAAAGCCGATGCCGGTGGAGATTTCGGCAAGACCGGTCCCGTCCAGATCGAGGCTCACTCGGATCTGGGTCTCCTTGGTCTCACGCGTCACCTCGGCCGTGCGGTTGGCGGCCATGCTGGAAAGGCTCCTTCAAAGTCCGGCCTTGGCCGCCAGGTCCTTCAGCGAGACCCGCGGCCTTGGCCCATAATGCGAAATCACCTCGGATGCGCAAAGCGAGCCGAGCCGCCCGGCGTGCGGCAAGGACAGGCCCCGAGCGAGACCGAAGAGAAAGCCGGCCGCGTATTGGTCGCCCGCGCCGGTGGTGTCCACGACTTTCTCCACTGGAACCGCTTCAATATGGTGAACCTGGTCGCCGGTGACCACGACAGAGCCCTGTTCGCCCCGGGTGACCGCCGCGATGCTGCAGCGGCCGCGGATGGCCGCGACCGCGGCGTCGAAGTCCTCGGTCTCGAACAGCGAGGTGATCTCGTCTGAATTGGCGAACAGCACGTCGACCTCGGCGTCGGTGAAGGCGATCAGGCCGGCGCGATGGCGGTCGACCACGAAGGAGTCGGACAAGGTCAGCGCCACCAGCCGTCCGGCGCCGCGGGCCAGGCCCGCCGCCTTGGCGAAGGCCCGCCTGGCCGGCGGCGGATCGAACAGATAGCCCTCCAGGAAGACGATGGACGACGATTCGATCACCTCGCGGTCGACATCGTCGGGCTCGAGCAGGGCCGCGGCGCCCAGGGCGGTGCACATGGTCCGTTCGCCCTCGGGCGTGACATTGATCAGGCAGCGGCCGGTGGGCGCGCCATGCTTCAGGACGCCGCCGGAGAAATGCGCCCCGATGGTCTCCATGTCGCGGGCGAAGACCTCGCCGAGCGCGTCGTCGGCGACCTTGCCGATGTGCACGGCGCGCCCGCCGAGGCTGGCGACGCCGGCGACCGTATTGCCGGCCGAACCGCCGGAGGCCTCCACCGGCCGGCCCATGCGGGCATAGAGCGCCGACGCCCGCGCGTCATCGACCAGCATCATCGAGCCCTTGACCAGCCCCTCGTCGGCCAGGAAGGCGTCGCTGGCCTCGGCGATCACATCGACGATGGCGTTGCCGATGGCGGCGACGTCGTAAAGCGTGTTCATGGGTGGGGAGGGGCTCTGCTGAACGGCGCGCGCACTATAGGGATTGCGACGCCGACGGCAACGCGGCGGGCGATCTAGACAAAAAGGTCCCGCGACGGGCAGAGATCGGCGACCAGGCAGACCTCGCACCTGGGCCGGCGCGCCACGCAGGTGTAGCGGCCGTGCAGGATCAGCCAGTGATGGGCGCGGCTGAGATAGGGCGGCGGCGTGATCGCCATCAGGTCCCGTTCGACCTGGTCCGGCGTCTTGCCCCGGCTCAGCTTCAGCCGGTGGGCGACGCGGAAGACATGGGTGTCGACGGCGATGGCCGGTTCGATGTTCAGTTCGTTCAGCACCACGCTGGCGGTCTTGCGCCCCACCCCGGGCAGGGTCTGCAAGGCTTCGCGGTTCAGCGGCACCTCGCCGCCGTACTGCTCGACCAGGATCTGGCTGAGCCGCACGACGTTCTTCGCCTTGGTGCGGTAGAGGCCGATCGCGGCGATGAAGGGAATCAGGCCGCTTTCGCCGAGCGCGATGATTTTCCCCGGCGTATCGGCGACGGCGTAGAGCTTTTCGGTCGCCTTGTTCACCGACTTGTCGGTCGCCTGGGCCGACAGCACCACCGCGACCAGCAGGGTGAAGGGCGTCTTGAACCTCAGTTCGGTGCGCGGATTGGGCGTCGCCGCCGCGAAACGCTCGAAAATGCTCTGGATGCGGGTCTTTTCCGCCGGGGACAGGCGTCGCCGGGCGGGTTTCGG
>DASYAQ010000379.1:0-2103 GCA_036501225.1 Caulobacteraceae bacterium
CCGAACCGCGCGCCCATCAGCCCGATGTCGTAGCCGCTGCGCTCGGCGGTGTCGTGAAAGGCGGCGTAGGGCATCAGGATGGCGGCCGCCAGGTAGTTGGCCAGGGAGACGCGCAGCAGGCCGCGGGTGGGGGCGTCCGGCGGCTCGGCGCGGTCGGCGATGGCGTTGATGATCTCGCCATGTTCGAGCAGGGCCAGCTGATAGGCCAGCGCGAAGGCGCGGCCGGAGCCGGCCAGCACCTCGGACAGGAAGAGCCGCTTGCGGTGGTGGTCGAAGCGGCGCAGCGCATCGGGCAGCACGTCCATCGGCACCACGCGCACCTCGATCCGGTGCCGCTCCGCCAGCCGTTCGCGGGCCGCGGTGGCGAAGTCCTGCGGTTCTGCGGCCATCGCCTCGGCCAGCCCCTCGCCGGCCTCCTCCAGCTCGGCGAAATAGTTGCGCTGGCCCTGGATGAAGTCGCGCACCCAGTCGGACGGCGTCATCGAGCCGGCCTGGAACGGCATGTCCTCGGGCCGGTCATAGGTGTTCAGCCCGGCCAGGCTGCGGCCATCCAGATAGGCGCGGTAGAGCCGGGTGATGGCTTCGGCGACGCCCGGCGCGTTCTCGGCCACCTCGGTCAGCTCATGGCGCGCCACGCCCAGGTCGCGGAACATCTGGTCGGCGAAGACCTCGTTCAGGCCGGTCGCGCCGGAGCCCTGCGCATCGTTCGACAGCGAGCGCAGATCGAGATCGTAGGCCTCGGCCAGGCGCAGCAGCACCTGGGCGGTGACGGGGCGCTGATTGCGCTCTAGAAGGTTGAGGTAGCTGGCGGACAGCCCCAGGTCCTCGGCCATGCGCATCTGGGTGACGCCCAGGTCGCGCCGCAGCCGCTTGAGCCGCGCACCCAGGAAGAGCTTCTTCTGACCGCCGATCGCCATTCCGTTGTCTTGTCACAAATTGACAAAACCTGCTAGGTCCCATTTCGACAAGATGGCCTTTTCCGTGCGCTTCGCAGGTGCGGAAGACCTGCATAAGGTCTAGGTACGCTCCTAGTTTAAGGCCCCGGTCGATGAGGCAATGCGCGCCTGTATGACCGCCGGGCCCATTTGGGCCGATCAGGGAACGTGCAGATGTCCTATTCCGAACAGACCGCCAAGCTGAACCAGCTGATCAAGGGCAAGGCCGGCGCCTGGGATGGCGTCAACGCCGAGTCGGTGGCCCGCATGCGCGCCCAGAACCGCTTCCCCACCGGCCTGGACATCGCCCGCTATACCGCCGCCATCATGCGCAAGGACATGGCGGCCTATGACGCCGACCCTGCCAACTACACCCAGAGCCTCGGCTGCTGGCACGGCTTCATCGCCCAGCAGAAGATGATCGCGATCAAGAAGCATTTCGGCACGATGGACCGCCGCTACATCTATCTGTCCGGCTGGATGGTCGCGGCGCTGCGCTCGGATTTCGGCCCCCTGCCCGACCAGTCGATGCACGAGAAGACCTCGGTGCCGGCGCTGATCGAAGAGATCTACACCTTCCTGCGCCAGGCCGACGCCCGCGAGCTGGGCATGATGTTCCGCGATATCGACGCCGCCCGCGAGGCCGGCGACGCGATGAAGGAAAAGAAGCTGCTGGCCGCGGTCGACAACCATCAGACCCATGTCGTGCCGATCGTCGCCGACATCGACGCCGGCTTCGGCAACGCCGAGGCGACCTATCTGCTGGCCAAGAAGATGATCCAGGCCGGCGCCTGCGCACTGCAGATCGAAAACCAGGTCTCCGACGAAAAGCAGTGCGGCCACCAGGACGGCAAGGTCACCGTGCCGCACGAGGTCTTCCTGGCCAAGGTGCGCGCCTGCCGCTACGCCTTCCTCGAGCTGGGCGTCGAAGAGGGCATCATCGTTACTCGCACCGACTCCCTGGGCGCGGGCCTGACCCAGCAAATCGCCGTCAGCCATGAACCAGGCGACCTGGGCGACCAGTACAACGCCTTCCTGGATTGCGAAGAGGTCACCGCCGACGCGGCCCACAACGGCGATGTCATCATCAACCGTGGCGGCAAGCTGCTTCGGCCCAAGCGGCTGGCGTCCAACCTCTACCAGTTCCGCCCCGGCACGGGCGAGGACC
>DASYAQ010000380.1:0-5344 GCA_036501225.1 Caulobacteraceae bacterium
CGGGCCAGGATGAGGGCGGTCGGCGCGGTCACGTTGCGGCGATCATTGCACAGCTCATTGACGTGTTTGCGCTGCACGCCCATCGCTTCGGCCAACGCGCCCTGCGTCAGCCCCATCGGCTGCATGAATTCCTCGATCAGAATCTCACCGACCGAGGCCGGCTTACGCCTTGTCGTCAGCATGGTTCGTCTCGCCTCATCTGTAACTGTGGTCATCCAGATAGATGCCTTCGGCTTCGCCACGGCCGCCGTCCCACCGGAAGATCAGTCGCCATTGTTGGTTGACGCGGATCGAATGATAGCCATCCAGGCCGCCGCGCAGTTTCTCGAAATGGTTGCTGGGCGGCGCCCGCAAGTCCTGGTCCGTTGTCGCGTCATCGATCATCTGGATTTTACGGAACAGGCGGCCTTCGAGAGCGGATGGGATTTTCTTCGATCGAACGTCCTCGACGAAGAAATCGCGCAACCAGTCGTCCCGAAAGCTCACAATCAACCGGCGACTCCAGAGTGAGCTTATGTACCACTCTTCGGTACATTTAGCAAATCATCCCTCGTATCCAGCTGTGGCTGGCACGGCCTCCGCTCACCCCACCGCCTGCGGCTTGTCGGCGGCGTGAGCCAGGTGCGGTTCGTCGTGGGGTACGACGAACTGGTAGAGGTTGTGGGTCAGCCACTTCTCCAGGTGCGACGGGTGGGTCACCCTGGCCTCGGCCTGGGGTGCAAAGGCGGCCAGGTTCACATCGACGCCCCGGCTCCTGAGGTTTTCGCTCATCCACTCGGACACGGCCCGTTCGCACGCGCTGTCCTCGACCACGACCCGCCAGCCGACGCCGCCAAGGGCGCCGTGCGAGCCGAAGAACGTCTCGGCCGGCCGATGGTCGCCGTCGCCGCGCCAGGTCAGGCCGACATTGCCGAACAGCGGCCGGATCGGGTTCTGGAAGCCGCCGATCAGGCCGATGTGGCCCTCGTATTTCTCGACGAATTCCTGAGCCAGGCTGCGCCGAGCGTGGCGGCTGAAGCGGACATTGGCCGGTATGACGACGCCGCCGCGAAAATTGTGCCGCGCCACGGCGTCGAACAGGAACAGTGAATCGACCGGTATCCCGTCGTGCTCGAGCATCTCGCATGCCATCATCGCCGCCGAGCCGCCGCGGCTGTAGCCGGCCAGCATCAGCCGATGGCTGGAGTCTTCTTCGTAGGCCGACTTCAGCCAGCGATAGACCGCGTGCGCCTCGTCGAGCACCTCGTGGCCGAACAGTTTCGGCCCGCGCTGATAGAAGCTCTTCGCGCCCAGGGTCTGGCCGAGCTGGTAAACGAAGGAGGTCTTCATGATGTCGTCGTACGCCGGCCCGGGTGGTCCGGTGCCGTTTACCAGGGCGAGGCGAATATCGTTCATCTGGCGATGGCCCCGAAGGGCTTCCGTCTGGTTTACCCTATGATTAGACGCCTTTTTCGGGGTCGTACAGGCTGAGCGCTATCGCCCGGGCCGAGCGAAACACCGCGGGCGCCTTGCGACCGGCCATCGCCTTGAACTCTTTGCGGGAGAAGTTAACGTAGCGGCGACCGAACAAGGTTATGCGACATGACCGACACAGCGACTGTCAGTAAGCGTTCCGTCACCCACAAGCGCACCGACAGCCACGCCGGCCACCGAACCCGTGACTGGGGCCGCGCCTTCACGGCCTTCCAGCGGCTGATGGCGAACAAGGAAGACACCTCCCAGGTCTTCGCCATCATGCATGCGCTGAACGGCGAGGCCACCAAGGTGGACTATATCCGCCTGCTGGCCACACCTGACGGCGGCAAGATCGCCTATCAGCGGATGGAACTGGCGGAAAAGCTGATGGACGACGAGTGGCGGGCGAGCTTCCCGCCCGGCAGCGTCGGCGATGCCTACCACAACTATCTCGAGACCGAGCACCTCTCCGCCGCCGGGTTGATCGACGAGAGCCACAAGGGCGTTCCACCCGAGGAGCTCGACCAGTCGCATCCCTATGCCTGGTACTTCCGCCGCGTGCGCGACGTGCACGACATCTGGCACGTGCTGACTGGCTACGGCCGTGACGCGCTGGGCGAGATGTGCCTGGTGGCCTTCTCGTTCCAGGAGACCCACGGGCCGGGCTGGGCCCTGATCGCCGCCGGCGGCTTCCTGCGCGCTCACGGGCCCGCCGCCGGCAAGGCGCGCAAGGCCATCCTGGAGGCGCGCCGCATGGGCAAGCACGCCGCGTGGCTGGGGGGCGAGGACTACGAGAAGCTGTTGTTCGAGCCGCTGGACGAGGCGCGCCACCGCCTCGGCATCGGGCGGCCTCTGGCCTACGAGGCGGTTCCGCCGGAATTCCGCGATCTGGCGATCGTCTAGCCTACGGGGCCGCTGGGGAGGGGCCGGTCATGACCAATCTGGGGCCCGCCACCAAGCGGCTCGTGCATCGTTCGCGACGCCGCCGGCGCGACTGGAAGAGCGCGCTTGTCGCCATGCGCCGGCTGATGGTCGACAAGGAGGACACCTCCCAGGTCTACGCGGTGATGAACGCGCTGGACGGCAACGCCTATGAGCTCGACTATGTGAAGCTGCTGGAGACCCCGGACGGCGGCCGCATCGCCTATGAGCGGATCGAGCTGGCCGACAGGCTGATGGACGAAGCCTGGCGCGCGACCTTTCCGCCGGGCAGCGTCGGCGCCGCCTACGTGGCCTTCTCGCAGGCCGAACACCTTTCCGTGCAGGGTCTGGTCGACGAGAGCCACAAGGGCATTCCGCCGGCCGAACTGGACCAGATACACCCCTACGCCTGGTTTTTCCGGCGTTACCGCGACATCCACGACATCCTGCACGTGCTGACCGGCTATGGCCGCGACGCGCTTGGCGAGGCCTGCCTGCTGGCCTTTTCCTATCATGAGACCCACGATCTGGGCCGCGCGGTGATGGCCTATGGCGGTTATCTCCGCGCCCACGGCCCGGCGAAGTCGCAGGCCCGCAAGGCGATCAGCGAGGCGCGCCGGCGCGCCGTCCGCGCGGCCTGGCTGCCGGGCGAGGATTTCGAGAAGCTGCTGTTCGAGCCGCTGGACGCCGCCCGCGAACGCCTTGGCCTGGCCCCGCCGATGGCCTACGAGGCCGTGCCGGTGGAGCTGCGCAACCTGACGACCACCTAGACGCTCGAACGCTGGCTTGCGGCGGCGAGGCGGGTGGCGAAGAGATCCGAACGATCGACCGATGCGGCGAACGGCGCGTGGCGAGTCAGCCAGGCCGCGGCCGGCCTGGCGATCAGCAGATGCGCGGCGATCCCGGCGGCCAGGATGACCGGGAAGACGCCGGCCCAGACCGCCCAGGCCAGGGCGCCGGCGGGGGTTCCGAACAGGCGCTCGACGCCGTGGAAATAGACGATGTCGACCGGCAGATAGACCAGGTAGATCGAATAGGCGACCTGACCCAGCCAGGGCAGCGGCGCCCAGGTCAGAGCGGGCTTTTCGGTCTTGGCGGTCTCGGCCAGGCCGAACACCAGCGCCCCGAAGGCCGGCCAGATGAAAAGGTCGTTCAACCTGAGCAGCGCCGCGGCGACGATCCAGGCCCCGGCGACGCCGGCGGTGAAGCCGCTCCAGCCCCGCGGCAGGCTCCATCGCCGACCCAGGGCGTAGAGCCCGGCGCCAAGCAGGAAGGCCGGCACGGTCTGCAGGGCGCCGATCTGCGCGGTCATGTCGGTGAACAGCACATGCCTGGCCGCCGCGGCCTCGAAGCCTAAGGCGAAGAGGCCGATCGCGCCGGCGATGACGACGAGCGGGTCGAGGCGCTTCAGCGCGATCCAGGCGGTGACCGGCAGGGCGATATAGCCGAACCATTCGGCCGAGATCAGCCAGGACGGGAAGTTCCAGCTCACCGTCGGCACGCTGCCCCAGGCCTGGACCAGGGCCAGGTTGGCGGCGAGGCCGCGCCAGTCGAACACGGCGGCGGGCAGGGAGGCTCCGGTCAGCCGGGCGGCGACCATGAGCAAAGCCATCACGCCGATCATGACCAGGTGCAGCGGATAGGTGCGGATCAGCCGCGTCCAGAGAAAGGGGCCGTAGCGGAACCGGCCTTGCGCCTGCTGCGTCGCCAGCACATGCGCGGCCAGGAAGCCGGCCATGACGAAGAACAGCGCCGCGCCGAGATAGCCCTTGAACACCAGGCCGCTACGGTCGCCGGCGTGCAGGCCGAGGTGGAAGCGGAACTGGTTCAGCACCACCCAGGCCAGGGCGATGAAGCGCAGCGAGATCAGCGGGCGGATTTCGGCGGGATAGCCGCCCGTCGCCGCTGGTTCACCGGCGCTTTTGGAAGCCTTTTCGGGGGCGATCTTGGACATTCCGACGTCCCAATCTGGCGCGGTCGGCCAGATCTCGCAGGAAATGGGCCAGCTTGGCGGCCCGCGGACCCTGGCGCTATGGTGCGTTTCGACTCGTTTCGCGCTAGGTCAGCCGCATGACATCCCTGTCGCCACAACCGGCCCAGTCCTCCGCCGCGCGACCGCTCTACCGCCGCGTTCTGCTGAAGGTGTCCGGCGAGGTCTTGATGGGCGAGCGGCCCTTCGGCATCGACCTGGCGACGCTGGACGCGGTGGCCGCCGACATCGCCGAGGTGACCACCAGGGGCGTCGAGGTCTGCCTGGTCATCGGCGGCGGCAATATTTTCCGCGGCCTGTCCCTGGCCGGCAAGGGCATGGAGCGGGCCAGCGCCGACTATATGGGCATGCTGGCCACGGTGATGAACGCGCTTGCCCTGCAGAGCGCGCTGGAAAAGATCGGCGTCAACACCCGTGTGCAGTCCGCCATTCCGATGGACGCGGTCTGCGAGCCCTATATCCGCCGCCGGGCCCTGCGCCATCTGGAGAAGGGCAGGGTGGTGATCTTCGCCGCCGGCCTCGGCGCGCCCTTCTTCACCACCGACACCGGCGCGGCCCTGCGCGCCGCCGAGATGGGCTGCGAGGCCCTGTTCAAGGGCACCAGCGTCGACGGCGTCTATTCCGCCGATCCGAAGACCCATCCCGACGCCGAACGCTATGACCGGCTGAGCTATCTGGACGTGCTGGCGCGCGATTTGCGGGTCATGGACGCCTCCTCGATCAGCCTGATGCGCGACAACGCCATCCCGATCGTGGTCTTCTCGATCCGCGAACGCGGCGCCTTCCTGAACGTGCTGACCGGCGCCGGGGTGCATACCGTGATCGGTCCGGACAGCCTCCCTTAAGGACACGAAACCTCATGGCCGACGCCGAAAAGCCCGTCCTCTCCCGCTATCGCGACCGCATGGACAAGGCCGTCGGCGCGCTGAAGGAGGAGTTCATCACCCTGCGCACCGGCCGCGCCAATGCCGGCCTGCT
>DASYAQ010000381.1:0-5157 GCA_036501225.1 Caulobacteraceae bacterium
TTTGGCGTCGAGGGCCGACGCCGCGCGGCGGACCATCAGCCGGGCGGCCTCCAGCTCGGTCGCCATGTCGGCCAGGCGAAACTGCAGCGCCTGGAACTCCTTCAGCGGCCGGCCGAACTGCTGGCGGGTCTCCAGGTGCGACTTGGCCGCCTCCAGGGCCAGGCCCGCGCCGCCAAGCGAACAGGCGGCGATGTTCAGCCGCCCGCCGTCGAGGCCGGCCATGGCGAAGCGGAAGCCGTCGCCCTCGTCGCCGATGCGATTGTCCACCGGCGCCCGACACCCGTCGAAATTGACCATCGCCGTCGGCTGGCTGCGCCAGCCCATCTTGCGCTCTGGCGCGCCGAAGCTGAGGCCGGGCGTATCCTTTTCCACCACCAGGGCCGTGACCCCGCGCGCGCCGGCCTCGCCAGTGCGGACCATGACCACATAGAGGTCCGAGACCCCCGCCCCGGAGATGAACGCCTTCGAGCCGTTCAGCACATAGTGGTCGCCGTCGCGCGCGGCCGTCGTGCGCAGGGCCGCCGCATCGGAGCCGGAACCGGGCTCGGTCAGGCAATAGGAGGCGATCAGCTGCATGCTGGCCAGCCGGGGCAGGTATTTGCGCCGCAGGTCCTCGGACCCGAACTTGTCGATCATCCAGCTGGCCATGTTGTGGATCGACATGAACGCCGCGGTGGAGACGTCGCCGTGGGCCAGGGCCTCGAAGATTATCGCCGCGTCAAGCCGGCCAAGCCCGGCGCCGCCGAGTTCCGGATCGATGACGATGGCGGCGAAGCCCAGCGCGGCGGCCTTGCGCATGGCCTCGACCGGAAAGACCTCCGCCTCGTCCCAATGCGCCGAATGAGGGGCGAACTCGGCCGCCGCGAAGGTCCGCGCCGCGTCTTCGATGGCGCGCTGGTCGTCGTCGAGGGTGAAATCCATTCCGGCCGCGCGCTTCAGATGAAGGTTGAGGAACTGAGCCCAAGGGCGCACCCTGTCAATCAGGTGAGCCGCGGGCGGGCGCGGCGTGACTTCAGTGAGGCTGGGCGATGAGCGCCGCGTCGGACCTCGCCGGACCCAGACCGTCCGATGATGCGGATCGGAACCTGGCGCTTCTGGCTTACGGGCTGCTGTTCGTGGCCATCTTCTTCGCCGGCCTGCCGGCGCTGATCGCCGTCGCCATCGCCTATTCCAGGCGCAACAACACGCCGCCGCCGGTGCGCGGCCACTTCCGCCGGCAGATCTACATCTTCTGGGTCGGCTTCGCCCTCACCCTGCTGGCGGCGCTCTCGGGCCTGGCGGCGGTGCTGATCTTCCTCGCCGAACTCTTCTTCGGCGTCGTGGACAGCGGCGGCGGCGGCCTCAATACCGGCGTCTTCAACCACGTGCACGTCGGCATCATGATGACCTGCGTGATCGCCGCCGGCCTGCTCATCGTGGCGACCGGGCTCTGGTTCATGACCACCGCGGGCTATGGCTTCATCAGGCTTGCCTCGCGCCAGTCGATCAGCCAGACCGCCCACTGATCGTCCGGCAACCGGCCTCAACCATGACAACCGCTCCGCTCGCCCCCTATCCCGCGCTGCGCATGCGCCGCCTGCGCCAGGCCGACTGGATCCGCCGCCTGACGCGCGAGACGACGTTGGCGCCGTCCGACCTGATCTGGGCGATGGTGGTGCATGACGGCGAGGAGCCGCGCCTGCCCATCGCCGCCATGCCGGGAACCGAGCGGCTGTCGCTGCGCGAGGCGACGAAGGCCGCGGTGCAGGCGCGCACGCTGGGCATCCCGGCCATCGCCGTCTTTCCGCACATCGACGGGGCGCGGAAGGACGCGCACGGCTCCGAGGCCGGCAATCCGGACGGCCTGATCGCCAGCGTGGTCAAGGCGATGAAGGACGCCGCGCCCGAGGTCGGCGTCATGTGCGACGTGGCGCTCGATCCGTTCACCGAGCACGGCCACGACGGCGTGGTGGAAGGAGGTCGCATCCTCAACGACGCCACCATCGAGCGGCTGGTCGAACAGGGGCTGATGCAGGCCGATGCCGGCGCCGACATCCTGGCGCCCTCCGACATGATGGACGGCCGCGTCGGCGCGTTGCGTACGGCGCTGGAGGCCGCGGGCCGGCAGGACGTGATGATCATGTCCTATGCGGCCAAATACGCCTCGGCCTTTTACGGCCCCTATCGCGAGGCGATCGGCTCGGGGAAGCTGGGGACAGGGCCGGTGGTCAATCCGCCGGACAAGAAGACCTACCAGATGGACCCGGCCAATTCCGACGAGGCCCTGCGCGAGGTGGCGCTGGACATCGCCGAGGGGGCCGACATGGTCATGGTCAAGCCCGGCCTGCCCTATCTCGACGTCGTGCGGCGCGTGGTCGAGGCCTTCGCCATGCCCACCTTCGCCTTCCAGGTCTCCGGCGAGTACGCCATGCTGATGGCCGCGGCCCAGAACGGCTGGATCGAGGAAGACCGCGCCATCCTGGAGAGCCTGGGCGCCTTCAAGCGCGCCGGCTGCACCGGCGTGATCACCTATTTCGCCCCCCGCGTGGCGGCGATGCTGGGGTAGCGCGATCCTTCTCCCCTTGCGGGAGAAGGTGGCCCCGAAGGGGTCGGATGAGGGGTTGATAGCCCTATCCTGAGAATCCCGCCGCCACGCGGAAACCTCGGCGCGACCCCTCATCCGCCTGCTTCGCAGGCACCTTCTCCCGCAAGGGGAGAAGGACGCTTTAGAGCCGCCGCAGGAAGCTCTCAGGGTCGTTCAGGAAGGCCTTGGTCAGACGGACGTGGTCGAGGTCGCCGTAGGCCGTGGGCGTGATGGAATCGCCCTCGAACAGCAGGATCTCGGCGTCCGGAAAGGCCATCAGGATCGGCGAGTGGGTGGCGATGATCAGCTGCGCGCCATCGGCCACCAGGCCTTTCAAGAGCGAGATCAGGCTGAGCACGCGCAGCGGCGACAGCGGCGCCTCGGGTTCGTCGAGAAAGTAGAGCCCGTCCGGGACCAGCCGCTTTTCCAGCAGGTTCAGAAAGGTCTCGCCGTGGGAGCGGGCGTCGGGATCGGCGCCGTATGAGCTTTCCAGCGCGCGCCGCTGGCCGGCCGCGGAACCCTTGGCCAGCATGCGGCCATAGTCGCCCTTCACCGTCTCATCGAAGTGCTGTTCCAGGTCGGCAAGGTCGCGCATGGATTCGCCCACGCGATGCACGAAGCCGAACAGGTCCTCGGCGCGCACGAACAGCCGTCGGGCCGCGTGGCGGCGGCGCGAGAAGCGGTAGGCGCCGGCGAACCTGCGGGCTGTGGCCAGGCTGTCGTCGGCCTCGATCTCGGCGCGGCCGGCGGCGGCGGCCTGCATGCCGGCGGCCAGGCCCTCGAGCAGGGTCGACTTGCCCGAGCCGTTCTCGCCGACCAGGAAGGTGACCGGGCTCTTGAACTCCAGCCGCTCCAGCCAGCGGAAGGTCGGCAGCGTCCAGGGAAACTCGTCCAGCCGGACGCCGGCCTTGCGCTCGATGGCGGTCAGATACACCGGCGGACCGTCACACGCGCCGACGTTCCAGCCTGGCCGCCAGGCTGGAGGTGTCCCAGCGCCGCCCGCCCATGGCCTGCAGCTCGGCATAGAACTGATCGACCAGGGCGGTGCCCTCCAGCCGGGCGCCGTTGGCGCGGGCTTCGTCGAGCACCAGGCCCAGGTCCTTGCGCATCCAGTCGACCGCGAAGCCGAAATCGAACTCGCCGGCCATGATGGTCTTCCAGCGATTGTCCATCTGCCAGGACTGGGCCGCGCCCATGGAAATCGCTTCATAGACCGCCTGGGAATCCAGTCCGGCGCGGGCGGTGAAGTGGGCCGCTTCGGCCAGGCCCTGCAGCAGGCCGGCGATGGCGATCTGGTTGACCATCTTGCACAGCTGGCCGGAACCCGGGCCGCCGATCCGGCGGATCGCCTTGGCGTAGGCGGCCATGATCGGCTCGGCCCGGGCGACGGCCTCGTCGTCGCCGCCGGCCATGATGCTGAGCGCCCCGGCCTGGGCGCCGGTCTGGCCGCCGGAGACCGGCGCATCGACGAAGGCCAGGCCGTGATCGCGCGCCTGGACGGCCGAATCCCGCGCCAGCCTGGCCGAGATGGTGGTGTGGTCGATGATCAGCCCGCCCCTGGGCAGGCTCGGCAGGATTTGGTGCAGGCACTGCAGCAGGTCGTGGTCGTTGCCGACGCAAAGCGCCACGGCTTCCCGATCGCTGACCGCCGTGGCGGCCGAGCCCGCCGCTTCGCCGCCATGCTCGGCGACCCAGGCCTGGGCCTTTTCCGGGCTGCGGTTGAACACCCGCATGTCGTGTCCGGCGGCGGCCAGGTGGCCCGCCATCGGATAGCCCATGACCCCCAGACCGATAAAAGCGATCCGCATGCTTAAGTCTCCCTTACCCGGCAACCGCATCTTAACGCGGACCCGCCACGGTGAAGCACAGGAATCGGCCGGATGTCGGGGTCAATCATGTCGGTCAGCGACCGGCCCATCATGGTCAAGAAGATCAAGAAGATCATCCAGGGCAGCCACCACGGCGGCGCCTGGAAGGTGGCCTATGCCGACTTCGTGACCGCCATGATGGCCTTCTTCCTCTTGATGTGGCTGATCAACACCACCAGCCCGCAGCAGAAACGCGGCATCGCCGACTATTTCGCCCCGGCCAGCGTCTCGCAATCCACCTCGGGCTCGGGCGGCATCCTGGCCGGCACCGCGCTGGGCGACGCCGGCGTCAAGTCGAACGGCTCGGCCTCGGTGATCGAAAACCTGGCGCCGGAAGCCCCGCCCAATGCCGACAATTCCGGCCAGAACAGCAACCGGGTCGGCGCGACCCCACTCGACACCGCCAGCGAACAGGCCCTGAGGGCCGAGCTGCAGGCGCGCGAACAGGCCTCGCTGCAAAGCGCCGCGGAATCGCTGAAACAGGCCATGCAGGACATGCCGGAGCTGGCCGAGCTCTCCAAGCAGGTGATGATCGACCAGACGCCCGAGGGCCTGCGCATCCAGCTGATCGACCAGGAAGGCCGGCCGATGTTCGATCCGGGCTCGGCCAAGCCCAACGATCGCGCCAAGATCCTGCTGCGCGC
This sequence comes from Caulobacteraceae bacterium, assembly GCA_036501225.1. Lineage (GTDB taxonomy): Bacteria > Pseudomonadota > Alphaproteobacteria > Caulobacterales > Caulobacteraceae > Poindextera. Next base: position 5,076 of record DASYAQ010000381.1, read on the forward strand.
CGTGGCCAAGATCGCCGCGCGCCTGCCCAACCGCATCACCATTTCCGGCCACACCAGCGCCAATGCCGACGGCACCAAGTCG
>DASYAQ010000382.1:0-19463 GCA_036501225.1 Caulobacteraceae bacterium
GGCCGGGTGTTCAGCCTGGACGGCGTCGGCCATGCGCCCTTCTGGGAGGCGCCAGACCGGTTCAATCCTCTGCTCGAGCGGTTCGTGGCCGAGACCGCGCGCTAGGCTTCACCGAAGTCGAACCGGGCCATGATGTGGTCCACATAGGCTTCCAGCGAATGCGCCTCGCGCCAGGCCCCGCCGTGACCGGCTGCTTGAGTGCGCAACGCGCCAATGTCGTCGATTGCCGCCTGCGTGGCTTCGGCGATCCGCTCAGCGTTCGGCGTGGCTGTGCATGACGAAGATGCGAAGCCGGGTCATCGATCAGACGCCCCGCCTCGCCCCGTCGCCCAATCGCCGCACATCGAAGGACGCGCCGTGCCCGACCAGGCCGGTGACGTCGAACACCACGGCCCCCGGGGCGAGATCGGCGTCCAGAGCCTGGGCGAGGTCCGCATGGTCGTTGGCCAGCACCACCACGGCCGCGCCACGCACCGCCGCGCGTCGGGTCAAGCGCGGGTCGCCGACGGGGTCCCAGTGCCTGAGGTCGATCAGCGGCCGGCGCTGGCGCAGGCGCGCGGTCAGGGCGTCTGCGAAGGCGCCGCGCCGATCGGCGGTCGGAGGCTCTCCCTTGAAAGCCAGCCCGAGTATGGCCACGGCGCCGTTCGGCCGTCCGACAAGCGCGGCCTCGACCGCATCGGCGACGTGCTCCACCAGGTCTTCGTTGAGAGTCCGCGCCGCGCGCAACAGGGCGGTGTCGACGCGTTCGACGCCTTCGGAGGCGAGCAACAGTGCCAGGTCCTTAGTCAGGCAGGGCCCGCCGACCGGTCCGGGGCGCGCCAGCGAAAACCGTGGGAACCCGGCCGCCCCCGCCTGGCGCACCGCCGCGAAATCCACCCCGGCGGCTTCGCAGATCAGGGCGAACTGGTTGGCCAACGCGAAGCTCACATCGCGCTGCACATTGGCGAACAGCTTGATCGCCTCGGCGGTTTCGGGGTCGGGCGTGCGTACGACCGCTCCCAAGGCTGCGAAAAGCGCCCCGGCCCGTGCGCCGGCCGCCTCATCCAGGCCGCCGACGATGTGCGGGATGCTGAACTGCTCGGCATAGGCATTTCCGGCGACGGAGCGGTCCGGGCAGGCGGCGAAGGCGAGGCCGGAGGCGGAGAAGGCGGTCGCCAGTCCGCGGGTGGCGCCGATCGGCACGGTCGAGCGGACGCAGACCAGGTCGCCCGGCCGCGCGACGGCCACGACGTCGGCCAGGGCCTGTTCCAGCGGCGCCCTGTCGAACCCGCCGTCGGCCAAGGCTGGGGTTGGCGTGGCGATTATGTAGGCGCTCGCGTGATTGGTCGCGCCGAGCGCATTCGCGAAGGCGAGCCGACCGCTCGCCAGGCCCGCGCGCAGGGAGTCGGCCAGGCCGACATCGACGAGTTCGCTGCGTCCGGCGCCGAGCTCGGCCGCCTTGGCCGCGTCGCTGTCGACGCCCAGCGCCACGACCCCTCTGCTGGCCAGGGCCACCGCCAGCGGCAACCCGACGGCCCCGCAGCCGATCACCACGACATCGTGCTGGCGTGGCTGCGGCATCGGCCAATCCCCGCTAGAGCGCCAAGTCCGCCGTCACCGGGACATGGTCGCTGGGCCGCTCCCATTCGCGCACGGTGTCGTGGACCCGGGCCGCGCCGGCGCCGGCGGCCGAGACGGTCTGGCGCATGCCGGGGCTGGCCCAGAGGTGGTCGAGCCTGAGGCCGCGGTTGGAGAGGCGAAAGTTTTGCGCGCGATAGCTCCACCAGGAGAACAGCTTCTGCGGCTCCGGATAGGCCTCGCGCACCAGGTCGATGAAGCCGCCGGCGTCTTTCAGCGCCGCCATGGCCTCGATCTCGATCGGCGTATGGCTGACGACCTTCGACATCTGGCGATGGCTCCAGACGTCGTTCTCGCTGGGCGCGACATTCATGTCGCCGGCGATGATCAACGGCGCCTTGGGATCGCGCGCGGCGGCCAGGCGCGTGAGGCGTTCATAGAAGTCGAGCTTATGGTCGAACTTGGCGTTCAGGGCGCGGTCGGGCAGGTCGCCGCCGGCGGGAATGTAGACGTTCTGCACCTCGATGCCGGCGACCACCACCGAGACGCAGCGGGCGTGGCCCTCGCGGCAGACGTCCAGTCGGGGTCCGGGCTCGAAGGGCAGGCGCGAGGCGATGGCGACGCCATGCCAGCCCTTCTGGCCGCTGATGGCCAGGTGCGGCAGGCCCATCTCGACGAAGGCCTGGCGCGGGAACTCGCCCTCCTGGCACTTGATCTCCTGCAGGCAGAGCACGTCGGGCACCTGCTCGGCGACGAAGCGCGCCACCTGATCGACGCGCAGCCGCACCGAGTTGATGTTCCAGGTGGCGAGGCGAAGGCGCATGGGTCCCTGCTAGAGTGCTTTCGGCGCAAAGAAAACGCCCAGGACCAGCCTGGGCGTTAAAGTCGTCTCTCATGTCGCCACCGGGAGGGGATTGGGTCCGGCGGGAACCAAGGCGGCGGAAGTCACGCCGCCGCCTTCATGCGTGCCAAAATTGCCACTCGCGAGGGAAAAGTCAAGGGCGATGACGCTCTAAGCTTGATTGTGACGAAAATGTCTCAATTCGCCGGGGGCGCGCCGGCCGGGCGACGGTCGTAATAGCTGGGCGGCGTGAACAGGGACGGGTCGAGGCCCGACGTGGCCGAGAGCGAGGTCAGCCGGATCTGCGTCGTCTGGCCCTCCGCATCGGTCATGTCCCACGCGGCCAGGCGCAAGGGATGGCTGCGGAAGGTGAGAATGACCTGGCCCTGGCCGCGGTGGGCGGCGTCCTGGGCGGTGATGGCGAAGCCGTCGCCGAGATGGGTGACGCGAGTGACCAGCACGCCCCTGTCCAGGCGGATGTGCTTGGACAGGACCAGCGAGAGCGGCGTGAAGCTCAAGGGATAACGATCGTTGGTCTTCAGCCGGGGGTCGGTGATCGAGACATTGTGGCCATCGGCGACCACCAGCAGGTTCGAGGGCGGATCATAGGCGAAACGGGCATAGCCCGGGCGTTTCAGATAGAGGGTGCCGCTGGTGACCGCGCCGCGCGAATCGGTCTGCACGAACCGGCCTTTCAACTCGTTGAAGCCGTCGAGATAGCCGGCGGCCTGGGCGACCAGCGCCTGGTCATCGGCGGAGAGCCCGCTGGCGGCGGGCGCCGGGCTCGGGGTGGCCGGATGCACCGCAAACGGCGCCACGGCGACGACGGCCAGGACCAGGGCGCCTAAAGGCCCCCGCAGTTTTGCGTGTGAGATCAAGGCGGTTGTCCTCTTCGCGCGCCCTTGCGGGCCGCGCCCATGGCGAACCCTTGTTCGTCTCTATCGGTTCCCGACGCAAGCCTCAGGACGGCGGCGGCCCGGCCAGGATGTCGCGCTTGCCGGCGTGGTTGGCGGGGCCGACGACGCCCTCGTCCTCCATCTTTTCCATCAGCGAGGCGGCGCGATTATAGCCGATCTGCAGGCGGCGCTGGATGTAGCTGGTCGAGGCCTTGCGGTCGCGGGTGACCACGGCCACGGCCCGGTCGTAGAGGTCGTCGCCGGAACCGCCCTCGTCGAACCCGCCGCCGTCGAGGTCTTCGCTTTCGAGCACGGCGGTGACGTCCTCAAGATATTGCGGTTCGCCCTGGCCGCGCAGATAACGCGCCACCGCCTCGACCTCGCCGTCGGAGACGAACGGACCGTGCAGGCGGGTCACGCGGCCGCCGCCGGCCATGTAGAGCATGTCGCCCTGGCCGAGCAGCTGTTCGGCGCCCTGCTCGCCCATGATGGTGCGGCTGTCGATCTTCGAGGTGACCTGGAAGCTGATGCGGGTCGGGAAGTTGGCCTTGATGGTGCCGGTGATCACGTCGACCGACGGCCGTTGCGTGGCCATGATCAGGTGGATGCCGGCGGCGCGCGCCATCTGGGCCAGGCGCTGGACGGCGCCTTCGATGTCCTTGCCGGCCACCAGCATCAGGTCGGCGACCTCGTCGATGACCACCACCAGATAGGGCATGGGCTCGGGGCGGAGCTTCTCCTCCTCGTAGACCGGCCGGTTCTGCTCGTCGAAGCCGGTCTGCACGGTGCGCACGAAGTGCTCGCCCTTGGTCAGCGCCTCCAGCGCGCGCTCGTTGTAGCCGGCGATGTTACGCACGCCGATCTTCGACATCTTGCGATAGCGGTCCTCCATCTCGCGGACCGTCCACTTCAACGCCACCACCGCCTTCTTCGGGTCGGTGACCACCGGCGCCAAGAGGTGCGGGATGCCGTCATAGACCGACAGCTCCAACATCTTCGGGTCGATCATGATGAAGCGGCACTGTTCCGGCGGCAGGCGGTAGAGGATCGACAGGATCATGGCGTTGACCCCGACCGACTTGCCCGAACCGGTGGTGCCGGCGATCAGCAGGTGCGGCATCTTGGCCAGGTCGGCGATATAGGGCTCGCCGCCGATGGTCTCGCCGAGGGCCAGCGGCAGGGTCTGGCTCTTCTTGTCGTATTCGGCCGAGGCCAGCAGGTCGCGCAGATAGACCGTCTCGCGCCGCGCATTGGGCAGTTCGATGCCGATGGCGTTGCGGCCGGGCACCACGGAGACGCGGCAGGCGGCGACGCTCATCGAGCGCGCGATGTCGTCGGACAGCGCCACCACGCGGGCGGACTTCACGCCCGGCGCCGGCGAGAGTTCATAGAGGGTGACGACGGGCCCCGGGCGGATCTGGTCGACCTCGCCGCGCACGCCGAACTCGGCCAGCACGCTCTCCAGCATGCGGGCGTTCTGGCGCAGCGCCTCTTCGTCGATGGCCGTCTGCCGCGGCTTGGGCTTGGCCAGCATGGCGAGTTCCGGCAGGCGAAAGCCGCCGGGCTGGGCGAATTCGAACGCGCCCTGGTTCTCGCGCGCCTCGCGGGAGGATTCGCGCGGCGGCGGCTTGGGCGCCTTGACCTCGAGCGCCGGCGGCGCGCCGGTCGCGGCGGCCTTTGCCTCGGCTTCGAGCGTCTTCGCCGCGAGGGTGCGCCGGCGACGCGCCGGCGCCGGCGCGGTCGCCGGCCGCCGCCAGGTCAGCCAGGCCGCCAGCCGGTCGCGGTCGAGCTTGTGCGCGCCGGCCGCGATGGCCAGGCCGGTGAACCCGGCGAGGCCCAACAAGGTCGCGGCGAAAGCCTGCGAGGCCGGCACGTGCAAGGTCCCGATCATGCCCGCGAGGCGCCCTAAAACCAGCTCGCCGACGAAGCCGCCCAGGCCGCCGGCCAGCGGCCAGTTGGCGGGCGGCAGCAGCGCGGCCAGCATGCCGGCCAGGGTCAGCGCGCCCACCAGGCCGCAGAAGACCCGCCAGCGGATGCGGCTTCGGCTCTTGCCGGGGTCGCGGGCGATGACCCGGGTCAGGCCCGCCGCCACCATCAGGCCGGCGATCAGCCAGGCGGTGAGGCCGAGCGTCTGCAGGCCGAGATCGGCCGCGTCGGCGCCCAGCCCGCCCAGAATGTTATGTGCGCGCAAGCCGGAGGCGGCGTCGAGGCTGGGATCGGTGACGCGATAGGTCGCGAAGGCGCAGATCAGGCCGAGGCCCAGGGTGGCGACCACGCCGCCGCGCAGGCGTGCGATGGTCGGATTCGTCCAGCCGGCGTGCGCGCTCCTGGCCGCAATTGCTACCGCCGACCTGCGCGCCATTCTGGCCATCGCAAACTTGGTCCCGTTTTCAAAACCCCAACCGGAACAAGCTATCGACCGCGGAGGGTTAAGAGGCGTTTACCTCGCGGACGGAAATCAATCGCCGGCGCGCCAAAATTTGCATCTTTATCGCCGGCCCCCTGGCGCGCTAACCTGCGGGCGTCATGGAAGAAGAGAGATTCATCGGCGGCTGGACCCGTTCCAAGCTCGCCGCGCGCACGGCCCAGGAGCGCTATGCGATCTGGAAGCGGGCGCGCACGCTGAAGACCGCGGACGGCAACCAGCTGGCCCGCGAGATCGAGCGGCTGGGCCTGCCCTATGCCGAGCCCGGACTGCTGGCCGAGGACGATCCGCTCCGCGAGGCGATGGCCAACATCATGGCCACCAAGGAGGCGCGCTCGGCCTGTATCGAGGCGACGCTCGATGGCCTGCCGGCCGTGGCCGGGGCCGACGCCCTGTTCCATGAGGCGCTCGGGGTCAGCTATCGCCATAACGACGTGGCCATCGCCACCGCCCAGGCCATGACCGCGCAGCTGATGGGCGAGTTAGGCTATATCGAGGCCGGGACCAAGGACCTGCCCAACCGCTATGTCGCCCGCAGCGGCGTCTACTGGAAGCGGAAATAGCCGCGCCCGCCAGGTCGCGGCGCCCGTGAAAGGTCTCTTAAACCCGACAGTTTAGTCTGTGCGCGTCTGAAGGACTCGCATGACCTCGATCAGATCAAATTCGCCGGACGCCTCGCCGATGCTGGACGCCCTGTCGATGCCCGCGGCCCTGGTGGACGGCGAGCGTCGCCTGCTGCGGGCGAACAAGGCGTTGCGGCGGCTATTGGGCCGGCGTGGCTCAGGCCTCGGCGGCGATCTTATCGCCCTGCTGACCAAGGCCGGCGGCCAGGCGGTCGATGAGACCACCTTCCGCTTCGAACGCGAAACGGCGCCCCTCTTTCTGCGGCTCGATATCCAAAATCACGCCGGCGCGTCGCTGGCGCTGCTCGTCGATGTCAGCGCCGAGCGCGCGGCGCTGGAGGCGCTTCGCGCCGTCCAGCAGACTCACAGCCAGCTGATGCACGACGCCGAGGTCGGCACCTGGCGCTACGACCCGGACACCGACAGCTTTCGATTTTCCAGCGAACTCTCGCTCGGCTACGAGGAATCCGCCGATCCCGTGCCCAGCACGCTGCTGGCCACCCTGCAGCATCCCGACGACGTGAAGATGGATGCCGACATTCGCGAGCGTATCACCCGCGAGGGCGGCAAGGCCGAGAGCGAGATGCGCTACCGCACCGCCGCCGGCGGCTGGACCCACCTGCATGTGCATTATCGCTCCGGCCGGCTGCTGCCGTCGGGCCGTTACGAGATGCTGGGCCTGAGCCAGAGCATCACCTCGCTGGCCCATTCGCGCGACGCGGCCAACGCCAACGCCCAGCGCCTGCGGCTCGCCCTGCAGGCGGCGCGGGCGGGCGTGTTCGAATTCGACTATGCGCGCAACGCCATCTGGATGTCGCCCGAACTGGAGGCCATGATCGGGCCGGAGGTTGTGGCGGCGATGAATCCGGACGCCCTGGTCGCCTTCCACCCCGACGATCGGCCGCTGGTCACCGCCGTGACCCGTGGGTCCGGCCACGGCGGACCGGAGTCCGCCGACGTGCGTGTTGTCGGCCCCGATCGCGAACGCTGGGTGCGGTTCTATTACGAAGTCGAACTGGACGCCGCCGGACGCCGGCGTCGCGGGGTCGGCCTGATGCTCGACGTCGATATCGAAAAGCGCCAGGGCCTGGCCCTGACCGAGGCGCGGCAGGCGGCGGAGACGGCCACGGCGGCCAAGTCCACCTTCCTGGCCGCGGTCAGCCACGAAATCCGCACCCCGATGAACGGCATCGTCGGCGTCCTGAACCTTCTCGGGCGCGAGACGCTGAGCGGCGAGGCCCGCGAACTGCTGCGCGAGGCGGTGGGCTGCAGCGAAATGCTGTCGCAGTTGATCAACGACGTGCTCGACTTCTCCAAGATGGAGGCCGGCAAGCTCGAGCTTGCGCCATCGCCGACCGAGCCGGTCGAGGTCACCCACGGCGTCCTCAACCTGCTACGCGGCCAGGCCGAGGATAAGGGCCTCTATCTGCGCGGCCCCAGCCAGCCCATGGACTATGCCGAGCTGGATTCGGTGCGCCTGCGCCAATGCCTGTTCAACGTGGTCGGCAATGCGCTGAAGTTCACCGAGCGCGGCGGGGTCGAGGTGCGGCTGACCTATCTGGGCGACGGCGAGGCCAGGCGGCTACGCTGCGAGGTCGAGGACACCGGCATCGGCGTGCCGCAAGCCGCCCGCGCCATCCTGTTCGACCGCTTCGAGCAGGCCGACCAGGGCGCCACGCGCCGGTTCGGCGGTACCGGGCTGGGCCTGGCCATTTCGCGCGGCCTGGCGCGGATGATGGGCGGTGAAATGGATTTCCAGAGCCAGGAAGGCCGGGGCTCGACCTTCTGGTTCGAGGTGTCGGCGCCGCATGCCGAGGCCGCGACGGCGCCGGTCAGGGACGTTTTCGCCGAGGCGCCGCTGGGCGGCCTGCGCGCCCTGGTGGTCGATGACAACGCCACCAATCGCCTGGTGGGCGTCAAGTCGCTGGAAGCCCTTGGCGCCACAGCCGAGGCGGCGGAGGGCGGCGAGGCGGCGATCGCCGCGGTGCTGACCCGCGAATTCGACATCATCCTGATGGACGTCAACATGCCGGGCATGGACGGGCTGGAGGCGACCCGCCGCATCCGCGCGCTCGCTACGCCAGCGGCGCAGGTCCCGATCATCGCCCTGACCGCCGATGTGATGAACCATCATTGGCTGGCCTATCAGGCGGCCGGCATGAACGGCCTGGTGCCCAAACCCTTTTCGCCGACGGCCCTGGTCAGCGAAATCATGCGTCTGGCCGAGGAGCCGCTGGAAGAGACGGCCGTCGCCTAGAGCACGATGAGATCAGGCGGAATCGCCTGATCTCTGAATCGTGCTCTAAATTCAGAGGCTTGAGCGCGTTATCGCAAAACCGGCATCCACTTTTGCGCAACGCGCTCTAGGCCCCGACTAGCCCGCCAGCACGTCCTTCGGATCGGCCTCGTGGAGCAGGGGCTGGCCGGTCAGGTAGCGGTCGAGATTGTCGAGGAAGAGCATCTCGCCGCGCGGGCCGAGGCCATCGCCGATCGCGGAGGCGTGGCCGGTGAGCGTCACCCGGGGGTGATTCCAGAAAGCGCTGTCCGCCGGCAGCGGCTCGTCGTGGAAGACGTCGAGCAGGGCGTGTGCCGGCTTGCCCGCATCCAGCGCGGCGAGCAGGGCCGGCTCGTCGACCAGGTCGCCCCGGCCGATATTGACCAGCATCGAGCCGGGCTTCATCACGGCCAGGAAGTCGGCATCGACCATCCCCGCGGTGGCCGGGCTGAGCGGAACCAGCAGCACCACCACATCGGCTTCAGGCAACAGCGACTTGACCTGGTCCGGCGTCGCCATGGCCTGGGCCAGGGGATGCGGGCCTGGCGTGCGGCGGACGCCGGTGACGTGCGCCCCGAAGGCGGAAGCGCGAACGGCGACCGCCTGGCCGATGGTCCCGAAGCCTACGATCAGCCAGCGCATGCGGCCGATTTCGCGATAGGGCAGCCTCGCCCAGTCATGTTTGGCCTGGGCCGCGCGGCGCTCGGAGCCGCGCTGGAAATGGTCGAGCACGCCCCAGAGCACATATTCCGACATGCTGACGGCCTGGGCGTTGTTGGTGGTCAGCCGCGCGCCGTTGCCGACCAGGCTCTTGAAGGCGGGGTTGTCGAAGCCGGCCGCGGCGCTCTGCACCCACTTCAGCCCCGGCGCCTTCAAGAGGGTGATGAAGAAGTTGCGCGAGGCCGGCGCCCCGAACAGCTCCACCGACATCCAGCCGATGTCGGGATTTGCGTCTTCGATGGAGATTTCGCCGCCGTTCAGCTTCAGGGCGCCGCTGTCGTCGACCACCACGAACTCGGCGTCCTTCGCGGCGTCGGGCAAGCGCGCTTCGATGCGTTTGAACGAGGGTTCGTAGGCGAGGATGCGGGTCATGGGCGGCTTTCTTTGTCGCAAGCAAAAACGGGCGGCTCATCGCTGAGCCGCCCGCTGTTAGATCAGACCGATGAGGTCGTCAGCCTTATTCGGCCGGCTCGTTCACCGCTTCGGCCTTGGAGAGGTCCGCGCCGGTGGTCTGGTCGACCACCTTCATGGACAGGCGCACCTTGCCGCGATCGTCGAAGCCGAGCAACTTGACCTTCACGATCTGGCCTTCCTGCAACACGTCGGCGGGACGCGCCACGCGCTCGTTGGAGATCTGGCTGACGTGCACCAAACCGTCCTTGGCGCCGAAGAAGTTCACGAAGGCGCCGAAGTCGACCAGCTTGACCACCTTGCCGTCATAGATCTGACCGACCTCGGGCTCCTGGGTTATCGACTTGATCCAGTCCATCGCCGCCTTGATCTTGTTGGCGTCCGACGCCGAGACCTTGACGATGCCTTCGTCGTTGATGTCGACCTTGGCGCCGGTGGTGGCGACGATCTCGCGGATCACCTTGCCGCCGGTGCCGATCACTTCGCGGATCTTGTCGGTGGGGATGGTGATGGTCTCGATCTTCGGGGCGTACTCGCTGAGTTCCTCACGGGCGCCGGAAATGGCCTTGGCCATCTCGCCCAGGATATGGATACGGCCGGCGCGGGCCTGGGCCAGCGCCTTCTGCATGATCTCCTCGGTGATGCCGGCGATCTTGATGTCCATCTGCAGCGAGGTGATGCCCTCGGCGGTGCCGGCGACCTTGAAGTCCATGTCGCCGAGATGGTCCTCGTCGCCCAGGATGTCGGACAGCACCACATAGCCGTCCGGTTCCAGGATCAGGCCCATGGCGATGCCGCTGACCGGCTTCTTCATGGGCACCGAGGCGTCCATCATCGCCAGCGACGAGCCGCAGACCGTGGCCATCGAGGACGAGCCGTTCGACTCGGTGATCTCCGAGACCAGGCGGATCGTATAGGGGAATTCTTCCTTGCTCGGCAGCATCGGGCGCACGGCGCGCCAGGCCAGCTTGCCGTGGCCGATTTCGCGGCGGCCAGGGGCGTTCATGCGGCCGACTTCACCGACGCTGTAGGGCGGGAAGTTGTAGTGCAGCAGGAAGTTTTCCTTGTAGGTGCCTTCCAGCGCGTCGATGAACTGCTCGTCGTCGCCGGTGCCCAGGGTGGCCACGACCAGGGCCTGGGTTTCGCCGCGGGTGAACAGAGCCGAGCCGTGCGCGCGCGGCAGGACGCCGACTTCCGCCACGATCGGGCGGACCACATCGACATCGCGGCCGTCGATGCGCTTGCCGGTCTTCAGGACGTCGCGGCGGAGCACCGTCGCTTCGCATTCCTTGAAGGCGGCGCCGAACTTGGACGAGTCGTAGCCGTCCGGATTGGCGTCCGACTTGACCAGGATCACGGCGGCCTTGGCCTTGGCGATGGACAGCGCCGTGTGGCGCGGCTCCTTGGCCTGGATTTTGTAGGCCGCCTTCAGGTCCTCGCCGACCAGATCGGTGACCTTGCCGACCAGGTCGGAGATGTCATCGGCTTGGAAGTCCCAGGGATCCTTGGCCGCGTGCTCGGCCAGTTCGATGATCGCGTCGATCACCGGCTGCATGCCGCGGTGGGCGAACATGACGCCGCCCAGCACCTGGTCTTCGGTCAGTTCCTGAATCTCGGACTCGACCATCATCACCGCGTCCTGGGTGCCGGCGACGACCAGGTCCATGCGGTTGCCCTCGCCGAGCTGGTCGGAGGTGGGGTTCAGCACGTATTCGCCGTCGATGAAGCCCACGCGCGCGGCCCCGATCGGGCCCATGAACGGGACCCCCGAGAGCGTCAGCGCCGCGGAGGTGGCGACCATGGCGACGATATCGGGATCGTTCTCCAGGTCGTGGGCCAGGACGGTGATGACCACCTGGGTCTCATGCTTGAAGCCCTTGACGAACAACGGCCGGATCGGACGGTCGATCAGGCGGGAGACCAGGGTTTCCTTCTCGGAAGGCCGGCCTTCGCGCTTGAAAAAGCCGCCGGGAATCTTGCCGGCGGCGTAGGTGCGTTCCTGGTAGTTGACGGTCAGCGGGAAGAAGTCGAGGCCGGGCTTCGGCGACTTTTCGGCCACCACGGTGGCCAGGACCACGGTCTCGCCATAGGTGGCCAGCACCGCGCCATCGGCCTGCCGCGCGACGCGGCCGGTTTCGAGCGTCAGCTTGCGCCCGCCCCATTCGATGGATTTGCGTTTGATATCGAACATTTTCGGTTGGTTCTTTCTCTATGCCGCCAAGGACCCATTTCCTTGGGGCTACGGACAGGGGCGGAACGGCTTTTCTCTTCGCGGTCCGGAAGTCCTCTCCAATCGACGGGTGGATTGAGGACCTTTTCGCGGCCCCCGGTGTCTGTGCGGGCTTAATCCCGCTCCTATCGCCGCCGACCCGTCCCGGCCGCGAGCGAAACTCTGAACTCTATTGTAGCACACCCGCGTTCGCGGGTGTTTTCGTCTCTACCGGCGCAGGCCCAGGGTCTCGATCAGCGCCCGATAGCGTCCGGCGTCGGTCGAGTTCAGGTGGTCGAGCAGTCTGCGGCGCTGGGACACCATCATCAGGAGTCCACGACGCGAGTGGTTGTCCTTCTTGTGCAGCTTGAAGTGCTCGGTGAGGTTGGCGATCCGTTCTGACAGGATGGCGACCTGCACCTCGGCCGAGCCGGTGTCATGCGGCGTACGCGCATGGGTGGTGATCAGCTCAGCCTTGCGTTCGGCTGTAATCGACATCGGGGTCTCCGTCTCTAAAGGTTGAACACACGGATCGGACGTAGCTGTCCGGCCCTGATCTCGCAGATCGAGACCGGCCCGCCCCCGTGCGTCGCCAAAACGGTGCGGGACGCGAACCCCGCCCTATCGGGAGCAGAGAGCCGCGTCCTTAGCGTTTCGACCTGTCTGGGAAGCAGAACGATCGGTCGCCCTTGCGAGAGCCTGAAAGCGTCTTCGGTGGTCACGGCCAGCGCCGGGATGTCGTCCAGCGCGGTCTCGACCGGAGATAGAGCCTCCAAGCCAGCGTCCCTATGGCACAGATCCTCAAGCTGTTCCAGCGTCACGGCGTTTTCGACGATGAAGGGCCCGACCCGCGTGCGGCGCAGCGCCGAGACATGACCGCAGGCGCCAAGGCGGATCGCCAGGTCGCGCGCCAGGCTGCGCACATAGGTCCCCTTGCCGCAGACGATCTCCAGCTCGACGTGATCGGCGTCGGGCGACGCGATCACCCGCGCCGAATGAATGGTGACCGTACGCGCCGCCAGGTCGAACGAGACCCCGGCCCTGGCCAGGTCGTAGGCGCGTTCGCCGTCCACCTTGATGGCGGAAAAGGCCGGCGGGACCTGCTCGACCTCGCCGACGAAGGCTGGCAGCGCCTCGGCCACGGCCCGCGGCGACGGCCGCACGTCGGAGGTCCCGGTGATCGCCCCGTCGCGGTCTAAGCTGGCGGTATTGGCGCCCCAGGCGATGGTGAAGCGGTAGGCCTTGTCCGCATCCATCAGGAAGGAGACCGTCTTGGTCGCTTCGCCCAGTGCGATCGGCAGGACCCCGGTGGCCAGCGGGTCGAGCGTGCCGGCGTGACCGGCCTTCTGCGCCGCGAAGGCGCGCCGCACCCGGCTCACCGCCTGGGTCGAGCCCAGCCCCTCGGGCTTGTCGAGCACCGCCCAGCCGTTGATAGGCAGGCCTTTTCGTCGACGCCCCACCTAGAAACGCCCGCCGCCAAGGGTCGTTTTCTGCGCTCCTTCTCCCCTTGCGGGAGAAGGTGTCAGCGAAGCTGACGGATGGGGGGCCGCGCCGTGCTCGCGGATTAGCAGAAAAGCGCGGGCTGAGCGGCCTGCGCGACCCCTCATCCGACCTCCTTCGGAGGCCACCTTCTCCCGCAAGGAGAGAAGGAAGCGCATTTCTCTTGACGTCTGCATTTGATCCCGATTTTCGAGTGGACAGGCTAGTCCGCGTCCGAGGAGGTATCCAAATCCTGCGCCACCTTCGGGTCGTGGAACAGGCGCTCCATGCGCTGGGCCTCGGCAAAGCTTTCGTCGTGGAGGAATTTCAGCTCCGGCGTGAAGCGAAGCTCGATGGTGTGGCCGAGCCGGCCGCGCAGGAAGCGCGCGCAGCGGTTCAGGCCGGCGGTCACCTCGGCGGCGTGCTCGCCGCCGAGCGGCTCGATGAAGCAAAGGGCGTGCTTCAGGTCGGGCGAGATGCGCACCTCGGTCAGGGTCACCGAGACCCCGGCCAGGGCGGGGTCGGCGATGTCCTCGTCGCGCAGGATCTCCACCAGGGCATGGCGCACGACCTCGCCGGCGCGCAGTTGGCGCTGGCTGGGACCCGTGGGCGCTTTGCGCGCGGCGGGGCGTTCGTTGAATTTCGTGTTGCGGGGCATGGGCTTGGCCGAAAGGGCAGGCTCACTAACCGCACGCGACCCTCCTGTCCAGCAGAGGATTGCCCTCGAAATGCGCCGCGGATCGGGTCATGGTGTCTCGCCCAGGCCTGCCGGGGACCGGCCAGGAGGATAAGCGCGCGCCTTGAACCGCCGCCACGCCATCACAGCGCTTGTCCTGGCCTGCGCCGCCCTGGGCGCCGCGGCGGACAGCGAGCCCATATTGCGGCCGCCGTTTTTCGGCCTGATGCACCCGCGGCCCGCGCCGCCCCTGATCTTCGCCTATCACGGCTGGAAGGTGGACGCGTCCCGGTCCGCGCGCGGCCAGCCGGCCGACAAGACCGTGCGCGCGGTCGAGGCCCAGCTCGACCTGGTGGAGCGCGCCGGGCTGAAGCCGGAGGTCCTGACCCTGATGCGCGGCGCGCCCATCCTGGTGGTCGCCGACAACCGCGAGGCGGTCAGCTATGCGCGCACCTCTGGCGTCGTGCTCAACGCGCGGCGGCTGGAGCCGAGGAAGCCGGTCGCCCTGCTCGGCCTGTTGCAGGCTTATCTGGATCGCGGCCTGCCCGGCGGCCTGGCCAATCCCGACATCGACCGTTATCGCCGCGAGGCGATGGCCGCCCATGTCTGGCCGAAGACGGCGCTGATGTTGCAGAACAATGGCGACTTCTTCGCCATGACCGCCGGGACCTATCTGGTCGGCGCCACCACCCGCGAGCCCTATACCCGCGCACATTTGGCCAAGACCCAGCCGGGCTACTACCAATGGCTGGCCCGGCTGTTCGACGGCGGCGCCGCGCGGCGCTAATGGCCGAGCGCGCCGGCGACCAGGACCCAGATCAGCGCGATCATCAGCGCGATCAGCGACAGGCCCGAGATGACGAAGAAGATCGTCCGCCAAGGCTGCCTGCCTGCCAGATAGGCGACCGAGTGGGCCAGTCGCGCGACCGTGAAGATGCTGAACAGGGTGACCGCGACCGGGTATGAGCCGCCGGCGAGCACGAAGGCCAGGCCCAGCAGCAGGAAGGGATAGATCGTCGCCTGGGCGTTGGCGTGCGCCCGCAGGACCCGGGCCACCGCCGGCGGATCGTGCTCGGCATGTTCGGCGCCGAACCGCTCGGCGTCTTCGAGATTGATGGCGATCCCGGACCTGGCGCGCGCCGTCCCGCTATAGACCCAGAGAAAGATCAGGTTGGCGGTGAGCACCAGGCAGGTGGTGGAATAGGCGACAAGGGCTGGACCGTTCGGGTCGCTGAACATCGGGCTTCCTCCGCTGGCCGCCGGCCGTCATCGCCGTGGGCCTCTTCCAAATGACGGGCGAGGTCATCGGTTTCCGACATTGGCGCGGATTGTGCCGCAAGTCGCGGCCTAAAGCCCCCTGGGCAGGCGCAGCAGCGAGCGGTCGCCCTCGAAGGCGGTCAGCCGCCAGACGCCGCCCTCGTCGGTGAAGTCGAAGATGCAGGGCCCGTCGCGCTTTTTCACCACGCAGACGTGGGTCGCGTCGATGGGCTTGAGCGCCTGGGCGATGACCAGGGTACTGGGGATCGGCCGGTCGGGCGAATAGCCGAGTTCGGCCGCCGCGGCGCGGAACACCTCCGGCTGCACCAGATTGTCCACCGCGAAGTCCACCAGCGGCCGGCCGACCACGGCGGCCAGGGCGCCCAGGTCGTCGCTCCGGCGCGACGCATCGACGATCAGCTTGGCGCGCAACTGGGTTTTCAGCGCCGCCCGATCGACATGGGCGTCGAAACCGGCCTGGTCGCGGTCGCGGATCGACAGCAGAAAGGCGTGGATATCGGCGCCGGCGCCGAGCTGGGTGGTCGCGGCGCAGGCCTGGGCCAGGAGCGCGACGCCAAGGACGAGGGCGAGCCGGGCGCGGATCATGGACGGTCCTTTGAGATTCAAGCCCCCGTGCGGGATTTGAAGAAGGTGATGACGCGGTCCTCCGCGTTTTTGGTCGGCGTGCCGGCCCGGTCGTCGAGATGCAGGGTAAGCACCGAATGCGGCTGCATTCCGGTCCCCTGCAGGGCGTCCTCGTCGGCGAGCTCGATCGCCTCGAACCGATCGCCGAATTCGCGCCGCAGCGTGTCGAACCGCGCCTCGGGCACGAAGCCGTCGCCCCTGAAGCGCAGGCCGATCAGCGACAAATCCTCCTCGGCGAAGCGGCGCCGGGCGCAGGCGATCTCGGCCGGCGAGGCGTCGATGACCGAGGCCTTATCCTTGCCGAAGATGGGCTGGGACGGCTGCGACAGCACCGGCGCGACCACCGCCGGTTCGGTCATCATGGCCAGCGCGAAGCCGCCGGTGAAGCAGATGCCCACCGCGCCGACGCCGTTGCCGCCGCATTCGCCATGCGCCTGACGGGCGAGCGCCCGCAGCCAGTCGACGATCGGGCTCGATCCGGTCCCGGCCCAGACGTGGAACTCGCGCCGGATGCAGATGCCGGCGACCATTTCGCCGATCGCATAGGGAATGCTCACCGGCTTGCCCGGCTTGCCGAACAGGCTGGGCAGGAAGACCGTCATCCCCGCCGCCGCCACATGATCGGCGAAGCGCACGACGCCTTCGTGCAGGCCGGGAATCTCATGGATGATGATCACCGCCGGGCCGGTTCCGCGCCGGAACACCTCGCGGGTCCAGCGGCCGTGGGTGAACGGGAAGCCTTGGTATTCCGCCAACACGTCGCGATCGGCCATGATGCGTCTCCGCCTAGATCACGATGATTTTGGATTGGAACAATCCAAAATCATAAACGTGATCGATCCCTAAGAGTTGGAGCCGGTTGCGGGCGGAAAACCGCTTCGCACCTTTCCGCGGGCCCGCTCTGGGCGGCGAGCCTAGCCGATCGGCGGCGACCGCGTCAGTAGCGGTGGTTGGAGGGGGCGTCGTTGAAACGGTCGCTGCGATCCGGCTGCGGCAGGTCGGGTGGCCCGAGCGCCCATTCGCCGTGGAAGGCGTAGTCCAGCGTGATGCAGAGCCGGCTTGAGCCCGTCTTCGGGTCGTGGCCAAGGGCGTGGATGCGCAGGGGCTGCTCGGCGGTCAACGGCCCGAAGGCCAGAAAAACCCGGTCGGCGCCGGGGCAGAGCGCGCGGATCAGGGCGCGGCCGTCACCCTTGGGCTCGATCTCGTAAAGCGCGCGTTCATGGGCGTTCGGACCGATCAGGGCGGTCAGGCCGGCGTGGCCAAGCTCGCCCTCGGAGGCCGGCTTCAGGTCGGCGGCGCCGATGTCGTGGGTCTCCAGGATCTGCAGCACCCGGGTCGACATGAAGGTGCGGTCGAAGACGAAGGTCAGGCCGGCCTCGGTCATCTGCTCGGTGAGCGGATTGGCGGAATCATAGGAATAGATGCGCTTGGCCGCCGCCGCCGGGCCGGCGAGCGCAAGCGCGATCGCGCAAACGATCAGCGTCGAACGGCCAGGTCTCGGCATGGACAGTCCTTGGGAGCCGCTATTGCGGCGATAGCTTAGCGTTCCGATATCGACCTTATAAGGGCAAGCGGAGCCAGGCGACGATGCAGCAGATAAACGCCACCGTCGCGGTCGTCGGCGCCGGCGACTATATCGGCTCGGCCATCGCCGAACGGTTTGCGGCCGAGGGCTATATCGTCTTCGCCGGCCGCCGCAACGGCGACCAGCTGGCGCCGCTGAAGGCGAAGATCGAGGCCGCCGGCGGCCGTTGTGAGACCCGCGCCCTGGACGCCCGGTCCGAAGACGGCGTCGCCGCCTTCCTGGCCGAGGCCGATGCGCTGGCTCCGCTCGAGGTCTGCATCTTCAACGTCGGGGCCAACGTCAACTTTCCGGTTACCGAGACCACCGAGCGGGTGTTCCGCAAGGTCTGGGAAATGGCCTGCTATGCCGGCTTCCTCACCGGGCGCGAGGCGGCCAAGCTGATGCTGGCGCGGGGTCAGGGCTCGATCTTCTTCACCGGCGCCACCGCCTCCATGCGCGGCGGCAAGGGCTATGCCGCCTTCGCCGCTGCCAAGTTCGGCCTGCGCGCGGTCGCCCAGTCGATGGCCCGTGAACTCGGACCGCGGAACATCCATGTGGCCCATCTGGTCATCGATTCCGGTGTCGACACCGCCTTCGTGCGCGGCCGGATCGCCGCCGCCCAAGGGCAGGCGGCCGCCGACGCGATCGAGCCCGGGCGGCTGATGGAGCCGACCTCCATCGCCGAGGCCTATTGGATGTTGCACCAGCAATCGCGCGACGGCTGGACGCATGAACTCGACCTGCGCCCCTATGCGGAGACCTGGTGATGACGGAGCTCGCCTTCTATTTCGATTTCGGCAGCCCGAACGCCTATCTGAGCCACAAGGTTATCCCGGGCATCGAGGCGCGCACGGGGGTGAAATTCACCTACGTCCCGATCCTGCTCGGCGGCCTCTTCAAGCTCACCGGCAACCGCTCGCCGGCCGAGGCCTTCGCCGGCATCAAGAACAAGCTCGCCTATGAGGGGCTGGAGACCCAGCGCTTCGTGCGCCGGCACGGGCTGACCGCCTATCGCTCCAACCCCTTCTTCCCGGTCAATACGCTGAAGATCATGCGCGGCGCGGTCGCCGCCCAGCGCCAGGGCGTGTTCGCGCCTTACGTCGAAGCGGTCTTTCACCACATGTGGGAGGCGCCGAAGAAGATGGACGATCCCGAGGTGATCGCCGCCGCCCTGACCGAGTCCGGCCTGGACGCCGCGGCTCTGATGGCCGCGACCGAGGATCCGGAGGTCAAGCAGGCCCTGCTCGACAACACCACCAAGGCCTTCGAGGCCGGCGCCTTCGGCAGCCCCAGCTTCCTGGTCGACGGCGAACTCTATTTCGGCAAGGATCGCCTCCGCGACGTCGAAGAGGCGATCGCCTCTTCTTAGGGCGATGTCGCCGGAGGGCAGGCGCGGATGGCGTCGAAGGCCGCGCCGAGGCCGGCCACGTTGGCGTCGAATCGCCCGGACGGCAGGGTCCAGCTGAGCCGCTGGGCCTTGCGCAGCGCAACGGTCATGGCGTTGTCGGGCACGACGCCGAAGATGACGTTCACGACCGGGCTGGCCTGCATCGGATAGGGCTCGCCGCCGTCGATCTGCAGGGTGACGGCCTCCTGGCCGTTGGGGAGTTTCCAGTCGGGCCGCCCGGCGCCCACGACCATCTTGCCGTCGCGGTTGATGGCCAGCAGCGTGTCGACCTGCTCGCCCTGCAGGCGCGCGAAACAGCCCGAACCGGCCACATGGGTCAGCTTCCAGCCGCCCGCGCCGGGAATGGGCTGCTCGGAGCCCTGGCTCCTCGCCAGGCCTGGCGCGGCCAGCAGCAGCAGA
The DNA here is from genome assembly GCA_036501225.1 of Caulobacteraceae bacterium. Taxonomy (GTDB): domain Bacteria; phylum Pseudomonadota; class Alphaproteobacteria; order Caulobacterales; family Caulobacteraceae; genus Poindextera. The sequence goes on from DASYAQ010000382.1 coordinate 19,386, forward strand.
CCGAGCGTCAATGGCGCAATGCGCATGAGCCTAAAGCGTCCGCTGGATCTCTTCGACGGTGAAGCACTCGATCACGTC
>DASYAQ010000383.1:0-4740 GCA_036501225.1 Caulobacteraceae bacterium
CTTCGTCATGCTCGACCCGGCGGCGCCCACCCGCCTCTTCTCCAGCCTCCCCGAAGGCGTCCACATCGAACGCATGGGCCTGGTCGACGCCATCGAAGCGGTGGGCGCGCATCTAAACAAACCTCTCCCATAGGGAGAGGGAGGGGCCCGCGCCGAAGGCAGCGGGAGGGTGAGGGGTTACAGCCTGTCCGGAGAAGGCGAGATCCGTCCGCTTACGGAGCTAAGCAGCTAACCCGAGAGGCCGTAACCCCTCACCCTCCCATTCGCTTCGCTCTGGGCCCCTCCCTCTCCCTCTGGGAGAGGTGCTCATTTCTTATCCCGCCCGAAGTTGGGTTCGGCGCTTTCCTGGCCGGCGGCGATGATGCCGCGGCGGATGGCGCGGGTGCGGGTGAAGAGGGCTTCCAGCTTGTCGCCCTCGCCGCGGCGGATGGCGCGCGACAGGGCCTGCAGGTCCTCGGTGAACTGGCCCAACGTCTCCAGCACCGCGTCGCGGTTCAACAGGAAGACGTCGCGCCACATCACCGGATCGGACGCCGCGATGCGGGTGAAGTCGCGGAAGCCGCCTGCGGAGTATTTCATCACCTCGCCCTCGGCGACCTCCTCGATATCGGCGGCGGTGCCGACGATGTTGTAGGCGATCAGGTGCGGCAGGTGGGAGGTGACGGCCAGCACGACGTCGTGGTGGCGGGCGTCCATCAATTCGACATTCGAGCCCAGCGCTTGCCAGAAGGCGGTCAGGGTTCCGATCGCCGTCAGATAGGCTGGATCGTCCGCCAGCGGACAAAGGATCGCCCAGCGGCCCTCGAACAGGGTGGCGAAGCCGGCGTCCGGTCCCGATTGCTCCGTGCCGGCGATCGGGTGGCCCGGAATGACGAAGACGCCATTGGGCGCCGCGGCGACCATGGCCTCGGCCACCGCGCCCTTGACCGAGCCGACGTCGGAGAGGATGGCCCCAGGCTTCAAGCCGGTTGCGGAAGCGGCGACGGCGTCGCCTATGGCCGCCGGCGGGGCCGCGAAGACCACCAGGTCGGCGCCGGCGACGGCTTCCGCCGCGGTGTCGAACACCGCATCGGCCATTTCCAGTTCGCGCACCCGCGCCCGCACTTCGGCGCTGGAATCATAGACCGCGACCCAGGACGCGGCGCCCTTGGCGCGCGCGGCGCGGATGACCGAGGAGCCGATCAGGCCGCAGCCGATCACCGCCAGGCGTTCGACCGGGGTCATCGCTCGGATCGTTTGAGGAAGTCGGCCAGCAACTCGACCACGGCGCGGTTGTGCTCTTCCAGGCCGATGGTGATGCGCAGACAGTCGGGCAGGCCGTAGTTGGCGACACCGCGCACGATATAGCCGCGCGCGGTCAGAAAGGCCTCGGCCTCGCCGGCGCCGCGGCCGGGCGTTGGTGGAAACTGGACCAGCACGAAGTTGGCGCCCGACGGCGCGACCTCCAGACCCAGGCCGCCGAGCTGCTGGGTCAGCCAAGGCCGCCACTGCTCGACCAGGTCGAGCGAGCGGGCCTGGAAAGCCTCGTCGCCAAGGGCCGCGATGGCCGCCGCCTGGCCGGCGATGGAGGTGTTGAAGGGCAGGCGGATGCGGTCGATCGCCTCGACCGCCTCCAACGGCGCATAGGCCCAGCCGATGCGCAGCGCGGCCAGGCCGTGCAGCTTGGAAAAGGTGTGGCTGGCCAGGATGTTCGAGGCGGTCCGGGCCAACTCCAGCCCGTCGCTGAACCGCGGATCGCGGCAGAATTCGGCATAGGCCCCGTCGATCACCAGCATCACCGTCGCCGGCAGCCCCTCGTGCAGCCGCCGCAGCTCGTCGGCGGTGATCCAGGTCCCGGCGGGGTTGGAGGGCTGGGTGACGAAGACCAGCCGCGTGCGTTCGTCGACCAGGTCGAGCATGGCCTCGACATCGATGCGCAGGTTGGGTTCGGGCGCGAAACGCACCTCGGCCTGGCAGGCGCGCGCGCCGATGCCATAGGCGCCGAAGCCGTATTCGCCCTGCACGATGTTGTCGCCGGGCTCCAGATAGACCTGTTGCACCAGCCGGCCGAGGATCTCGTCGGTGCCGCAGCCGAAGACCAGCCGCTCGGGTTCCAGCCGGTAGCGCGCGGCGACCGCCTCGCGCAGCGCCATGGTGCGGCTGTCGGGATAGAGGTTGAGCTGGGTCGCGCTCGCCACGAACGCCGCCTGGGCGGCCGGACTCGAGCCCAGGATGTTCTCGTTCGACGACAGCTTGATGGGGTGTTCGACGCCGGCGATCTTGGCCTTGCCGGGCACATAGGCGACGATCTCGTCGATGCCGGGCTTGGGCCGGGGGCGATCGGCGGCGCCGCGATCGGTGGGCGCGGTCATGGTCATCAGAGGTCGAGCGGCGACGGCGACGCGCCGATGACGCCGGTGAGCTTGCCCGGCGCGCGCGCCAGCCGCTGGTCGTCGCGCTGATAGAAACCGGCCAGGCCGAACAGTTTCAGGCCGCCGGTCTCGACGATGAGCCGCGCCGCGACACCGTCGCCGGCCAGGGCCGCCTCGACCTTGGCCGCCGGCCCTGTGGCGTCTGTGACCCAGTAGGTCTCGTCGCCGCCGGTGGGCTCGACCTCGAGCTCGGCGACAGCCAGGGCGGACTGCGGCCCCAGGCTGAGCAGGCAGGGCAGCGAGGCGAAGACCGAGAGCTTCGGCTCGGCCAGGAGCCGGCCCCACCAGGCCGAGTCGGGCGCCAGGGCCAGTATGGCGACGCCGCCAAGGGTCTTGGCCTGCGCCAGGGCCGGTTCCGGCCGCTCGAAGCGGTTCAGCGGCGGCGCCGCCCCGAAGCGGGCCCTGGCCAGCTCGGTCACGCGCGCGGGATCGAGGCCGCCCCAGACGGCCAGGTGAAACGGCCCCTGCTGGGCCAGATTGTCCGAAATGAGCTCACGCCAAAGACGCACCGTAAGCTGGGCGCTGGCGCTCCGCTCGGGGGTGGCGAGCAGGCGGCGCAGCAAAAGCGCCTCGCGCGCCGGGCGCAGGCCCAGCTTGCCGCCGTCACCTGCCGCGCGCTTGGCCTCGGCCACCTCGCGCGCCAGGCTGGCGCGTTCGTCGACCAGCCGCATCAGCTCGGCGTCGACGGCGTCGATGCGCGCCCTGACAGCGTCCAGCGATGGCGATTTCGCGTGCACTTCACGTCCTCATTGGAAGGCGCCGGACCATAGAGATTGCGCCGTGACGCGCAATAGGCGCGGTTGGGCATGGCGGCGCGCCACGGCCGAGGCTATTGCCAGGCCATGCAGGCGGCTGAGGGCGATTGCTGGGTGTTCGGCTACGGATCGCTGATGTGGCGGCCGGGGTTCGCCTTCACGGAGCGCCGCGCGGCCATCGCCCACGGCCGCCGCCGCGCCTTCTGCATCTATTCGGTGCATCATCGCGGCACGCCGGCCCGGCCCGGCCTGGTGCTGGGCCTGGCGCCCGGCGGGGCCGCGCGCGGCGTGGCCTATCGCGTGGCGGCCGACGCCTGGGCCGAGGTCTATGCCTATCTGCGCGAACGCGAACAGCCGACCGAGACCTATTTCGAGGCCTGGGCGCCGGTCCGACTGGCCGGCGGCGAAGGCGTCGAGGCCCTGGTCTTCCTCTCCGACCGCAACCATCCGCAATGGGCCGGTGATCTCGATTTGGAGGCGCAGGCGAAGCTGATCGCCGGCGCGACAGGGCTTTCCGGCCGTAATGTCGACTACCTGCGCGATCTGGTCAGCCACTTGCGCGAACAGGGCGTCGCCGACCGGACCATGGAGCGGCTGTTGGTCCGGGTCGAGGCGCTCGAGGCGACCAAGACTTAGGCCAGGAAGGCGCGGACCTCGGTCAGGAAGTCGTCCAGCCGGTCGTGGTGCACCCAGTGGCCGGCGCGCTCGAACTCGACGACGCGGGCGTCCTTGAAGTGCTTCAGCGTCCCGTCCTTTTCCGGGTTCGAGGCCCAGCTTTCCTTGCCGTTCACGAACAGCACCGGACAGCTGATGTTTTCCCAGAGCTCATGGATCTCCCTGGGGCTCAGGTCCGCCGGCGAGGACGAGCGGGCGTAGTTGTCGAACTTCCAGCTATAGGTGCCGTCCTCGTTCTGCGCCGCGCCGTGCACGGTCAGATAGCGCGCCTGCTCCGGCGTCAGGTGCTTGTTCTCCGCCTGCATGCGGGCGAACGCCTCCTCGATGGAGGCGTATTTGCGCGGCGTGCGGCCGGCCAGCGCGCGCTTGTGCTCGACCCAGTTGCGCATGCGCTCGGGCGCCGAGGTCTTGGCGCGCCTGGCCAGCATCGACGGCGAGGGCCCCATGCCCTCGATCGACACCAGCCTGGACACCGTCTCCGGATAGGTTCCGGTATAGCGAAGCGCGATATTGCCGCCGAGCGAGTGGGCGACCATCCGCACCGGCGCCAGCCCTTGCTGATGGATCAGCTGGGCGAGGTCATAGACATAGGCCCCCAGCCCATACTCACCGCTCGGCGAGTGGGCGCTGTCGCCGTGGCCGCGCAGGTCGGGGGCGATGATGTGGTAGTCGCGCCGCAGGTCCTCGGCCACCCAGTCCCAGTTGCGGCAATGGTCCTGGCCGCCATGCACCAGGATCAGCGGCGGCGCCGCCGGATTACCCCAGTCGACATAGTGCAGCCTCAGGCGCTGCGAGATGTAGCTCTGCGAAGTCGGTCCATGCTCGATCATGGACTCATCCTTAGCCCAGGCTGGGCTGTCGCTTCTAGACTTCTCCCGTGGGGAGAAGGAGGGGCCCAC
>DASYAQ010000384.1:0-8735 GCA_036501225.1 Caulobacteraceae bacterium
CTTATAGACCGAAGGCGACTGCGGCACACGCAGAGAGACCTCGCATAAAAAGGTCTCGCCCGGGTCACGCTTGTAGCCGATCTTGTATCTGTCGGGATTGTCGCAGGAGACCAAGCTCAGGCCAAGGGCGGTGGCTAGAAGCAGGACACGTCCGGTTATCCCGCCGCTCTTACGCATCATCGCCCCGCCCCCATCTTGCCCGGCAAGGGCTCCACCTTGATGTCCGCGCCGTCCTGATAGAGCGGATTCGTGTTGCTGACGAAGTACCATCCGGCCCCGCTTGGATTGGTCAGCGTAATGTCGCCACCTGGGCTCGGCAACCGGTAACCGACGGTTGGTCGCGTAGTGAATAGACCGGTGTTTCCCAAGGCTTGGCTGCCAAAAAACGGCGCGTAGGGGGCGCTGATGTTAGTCAGGCTGATGTCGGTTTCACCGAGCACAGGCACAGTCGCCTCGACCGGTTCGCCGGTTTGGGGGTTTTTGACGCCGCTCGGCTCCATCTCATTGCCGGGAGGCGAACCGTCGTTGATCGATACATGGAACCTGCCTGTCGGGCTGTAGATATAGTCGTGATTCCAGGGGTGGACGACGAGCGATGATTTGTCCGGCGAGGGTGTCAAGGCTTCTCTGCCCGACGCTATAGCTGCGTTCACGGCGGTCAGGATGGGCGACGGCCGGAACCCGCCGGCGCCGGTTTGTGGGAAGCCCGAAGCGGCGGCGACCGGAAGGCCCGGGATATGAGTTGGATCGACGGCCGTCCCGAAGGGACCGGGCACGTGCGAGGCGAACCTTGTTATAGCAAGCGGCGTCGCCGGTTGCGTCGCAGAAGGTGCGAGACCGGACGGGCTCCACGGGTTTGACGCTTCCGAAGGATCGAACGCTCCCAGGACGCCGAGAGCGGTTTGCGGTTGCGCGGCGAGCAGCCCGGTCGGCGGCCTCCGCGAGACGCCTGGAGATGACGGCGCCAAGAAGCTGTTTAGCGCCGACAGACGAAAAGGATTCTGCGAGCCGAAACCGTCCTGCCCCGGAAAGGCGGGCTCAGCGCTAATCGGCCCGCCGGCGGACCCCGCATCGAAGCTCGCGCCCAGCACGCCGCTGATTGCGGGGTGCGCCGGGGACGCGGCGAGCTGGCCCATGGACCACCAGGATGGATCGGTCGTTGGCATGGACGCCGGACCGGTGAACGGCCAGGCGCCCAGTAGGTCGTCGAAGCTGGGGTTCTGGCCCATATCGGCTGTCTCCTTCACGCTCAGGGCCGGCGCGGCGGACGCACCGGAGCGGGGGCGGGCGCGAAGCTGCGTTCCTCCAGCTTGCGCAAGGTGTGTTTGATCTCGTCCATTTCGCGGGTGACCAGGCGATCGAGGCCATCGACCTTGGTGGCGATGATCCCGACCTGGTTGAGGGTCCGGTTCACCTCCTTGATCGCGCGCTCCAGATCGTCGACGCGGGCGCCCAGCGCGACGAGGCCTTCGCCGGTGGCGAGGTGGGCCGCCAGCCCCTCCAGGGCCGCGATGCGCTGGCGATCGGCGCCCTGCAGGCGGGCGCTGCGCAGAAAGCTGGTGGCCAGGCTGGCGGCCGCGATCGCGACGGCCGCATAGTTCAACCATTCCGAGGGCATGGTCGGAACCTCCGTGTACGGTGCAGACAAAGTGCGCCCCAGCCATTCCTGGCCGGGGCGCGGGAGGCTCTAGGGACTGGGGCCGGCGGGTGCGGCGCAGAGGACGGCGCGGCGGGCGTTGCTGTCCTTGACCTGCTGGATGGTGGCCAGCGTGTCGTTCAGGCGGTCATAGCGGATAGTCTTGAACACCGCGCAGACGGCCGCCGGCGGCGGATTGGCCGCGGCCTGGTCAATCGCGGCTGTCGGGGTCGGGTGCGCGCAGGCTGCCAGGGTCACCGACAGCAAGAGCATCAGCGGCGTCGCCGGCGGCGGTCGCCTTGGCGACTTGGGCATTGGCGGTCTCCTCGGTTTTGAGAGCGGTTTGCAGCTGGCCGACCTGGGTCGCCTCGACCACCGCCGGCGCCGGCGCCCTCGCCCGCCAGGCCTCGATCGCCCAGCCGAAGACGAGGTTGAGGATGGCGAGGATGGCGGTCACAGCGGCGCGATCGCGATGTCGGCCGCCTTGACGATCCGGTAGCCCGCCTCCTCCAGCCACGCCTTCAGCTGGTCGGCTTTCGCGCCATAGGTTTCGGTCGTGTAGCCGCCCAGCCGGCCCTCGGCGATCAGCTGCAGGGCCTGGCAGAGGCGGTCGCGCAGGCTGGCCTCGTCGCACGCGCGAGCGGTGTCGCCGGTCACGACGGCATCGGCTCGGGCTGCGGCGCTGCGGCCGGCGCCGGCGCGCCGACGATGCTGGCGCGGAACTGCGCCGCCACCGCGTCGATCTCGGCGTGCAGGCCATTGGCGATGGCGGCGATGCCGGCATCGACGCCGGGGGTGAGCTGCGTCGCCGCGGGCGCGCCGAAGGCCGCGGTCAGGGCGGTGTTGGCCGCGCCCTCGACCACGGTCACCCCGGCGGCCATGATCGGGCCCAGATCGGTGTCGGCCAGGGCGACGGCGTTCGAGGCCGCCTGCTTGAAATCGCTGAGGCCCTGAGAGGCCACCGCCTGCACGCCGGGCGGCGCCTTGCTGAGCAGGGTCGAGAACCACTGTTCGCCGAGGGCGACGGCCTGGTCGAAGCTGATCTTGCCGGCGAAGAGCTGGCTGAGAATGGACATGGAGATTTCCTTTTCGGGGGTGGCGACAAGAGTGAGGGGAGCCGGCCTCGGCGCGGCGCGCCTTGGCCGACGGATCAGGGCGACGAGCCAGACGGCGACCGCGGCGACCTCGGCCGCCGCCGCCGTCCACGGCGCCATGAGCAGATCGGTTTCGTCGGACGCGGACGCTGCCGGCGGGTGCGGCGTCGCCGGCGGGGCCGGTTCGGACGACGGCGCCGGTCGTGGAGGTTGCGGAGACGCGGCGGGCGGCGGCTGGATCGGCGGTGGGGCGACGACCGGGGCCGCATCCTCGGCCGCCGCGTCGTAGCGATAGAGGTCATCCGCCGCCATCAGCGCGATCAGCTTGCGGCCATAGTCCGGATCGGTGGCGTAGCGGTGCGTCAGCGCGCTGGCGAAGGCGTTCACCGCCGCCACCGTCACGCCACCCAGCAGCATCGAGCGTGGAATGGCGTAGACCGGGGCCGTAGCCAGCAGTTCGGCGTGATCATCGAAGGCCTCGGCCAGCGAGGCGAATTTGCGGAACGGCTGTTGCTCGCGCTCGGCGACGCCGTGGAAGACTTCGGTCGTCATGGCCTCGACGGTGGGATCGCCGGCTCGCGCCTTGATCCCGAACGGGTTGTTCGAGCCGGGCGGCATGTGCCGGCCAAAGCCGGATTCGACGCCATATTGGGCCAGTGTGATCGAGGCCGGAATCTTCCATCGCCGCTGCGCCGCCCGCGCGGCGGCGATGGCCTCGGGCGCGAGGGTCATGGACTAGACCTTCGCGGCCGCCGATGGCGCGGCGTCCAGCGCGGCGCAGAAGCGCGCGATCGCCGCATTCTCCTGCAGCCAGGTCCAGCCCACCGAGACGCCGAACAGCGCCAGCGAGACCCCCGCGTTCATCAATAGGTCCTGTTGTCCCGCGGCCAGCGAGACGCCGGTCCTGGCGACGAAGACGCCGATCAGAATGGCGACCAGCTTCTGCGCCCCGGCGCGGGCAAGGCTGGTGAGCAGGCGCGGCGCGGCGACCGCCGGGTCGGGCGTTAAGTCGGTCATGGACCATCCTTGAAGTTGGGGGCGAGCAACCCCGCCCTCGCGCGGACGAGGTGGCGGCGTTGATCAGGGGTTATCAGAGAGACGCGCCCAGAACCCCACCCTGCGGCGCCGGAAACGGCGTGGCGTTCAGGGCGGTCAGTCCGATCGTGATCTGCGCCTAAAGCCCGGGCACAAAGGGGAGGACCGACGAAAGGTCGAGCTTGGTCGATTGGCTGTCGCTCGTTCCGCTCGAGCTGCTCTGCGAATTGGTCAGGGTCGGGTTGCCGGCCAGGCCCAGCGTCTGGTTCATCAGCTGCTGCAGCATGAGCGGCCAGTTCTGGGCGTTCAGGTAGTTGTTGTAATTGGCCGTATCGACCGCCTGCTGCTGCGTCTGGGTTTGGTTGCCGACGTTGGCCACGGCGTTCTGGATGTTCAGCGCCTGGGCCAGTTGCTGCGCCGACAGCGAGGCCTGCTGCACTCCCGCTTGCAGGTTGAGGCCGGCGCCGCTCAGGCTGGCGGCCTGGTTGGTCGCCGCCGCGGCCTGGGCCTGGGCGGCGTTGGATTGGGCAGCGGTGTTCTGCGCGCCCAGATTGGCCAGGCCGAAACTGTTGGCCTGACCGGCGTTGAATTGCGCCTGGCTGTTGGCCGCCGCCTGGTTGGCCAGGGCGACCTGCTGGGCCAGGGTGGCGTTGGTCGTCCCCGCCGCCAGGTTGGTCGACTGGTTGGACTGCGCCGCCGCCAGCTGCTGCGCCGCCTGCTGTTGCGCGGCCGCCAGCGCCTGGGCGTAACCGGCCGAGTTCAGGTTGGCGTCGGTCTGGCCAAGGGTCTGCTGGTAGTTGAGGTTGGTCAGGGCGTTCTGCACCGCCGAGCCGGAGCCGCCGAACGCGCCCGCCTTGGTCGCCGCCGCCGCATTGGCTTCTTGCGCCTGCTGCTCCTGCTGCAGCAGCTGCTGATTGGTCGTATTGACCACATCGGCCGTGTACGGATTGAGATAGGCGGCGATCTGGTCGGCGCCCACGCTTGGCGCTGCGATCGACTGGACCGCGCTGGGGTCGATCAGGGCGGCCGCTGCCTGCGCCGCCGCGGGCGCCAGGCTCGCCGCGCCGGTGGCCGCCGCATAGCTGCCGGGGGCGATCTGCTGCGGCTGATAACCAGCCACCCCGGCGGTGGTGTTGGCCGCGTTGTTCAACTCGGCGCCGCCGGTATTGTTGGCCGCGATGTTCAAGGCGCCCTGCTGCGCCGCCTGCTGAGTCGAATTCAGCGGCGCCACCTGCTCGCCCGTATAGGGCTGGTAGGGTGTGTTCAGGGTCTGGGCCTGGGCGTAGTTGCCCAGCAGGGCCGACAGGATCTGCGGATCCAGCGTCTGGCTGGACGTCGCCTGGGCCTGGTTCTGGCTGTTCGAACTCGACTTGCCGAAGGACATGGCTAGAGCCTCTTGCGTACGACGGTGAAAATGGGTTCGAAGCCGAAGGGCTTCATGGCGCGCACCCAGCCGACACGGCCGGCTATGGTCATTTCGGTGCAGCCGTTGGCGCGGGCCCAGTCGTCGATGACCGGCTGCATCTCGCCCAGCAGCTCGGCCATGTCGCCGCCGGCCAGCCAGTGGTTGCAGGTGCGCGCCCTGGGGAAGTTCCAGAACTGGGTGATCACCGCCGACCGCTTGCCCGGCCAGAAGGTCGCGCTGCCGGAAACGACCTCGCGCCAGACATCCTCGATGCCGTAATGGCCGCCGTCATGTTCCAGCGCCGCCTCCAGCCAGGGCCGGCAGCGATCCCATTCGGCGACGATGTGCGGCGGGACGCCGCTCATCGCCTGTGCGGGCGTGAACGGGGTGGCGCTCACGGCAGCACCGTCGCGGTCAGCACGCCGGAGACCATGCTCACCGCATAGCGCGCGCCCGAGACGCTGTCCTTCAGGATCAGCCGCCCGGCGCCGATCTCGACGTCCCGCCCGCGGCTGAAACAGGCCTCGACGGCCGTCTTTACCAGCGCCCGGAACGAGGCCTCGTTGCGGCGATCGTAATCATCCGGCGCCGGAGCAAAGTTCATCGGTCTCTCCGCGTGTCGGATCGGTGGTGGGCGGGCGTACGAGATCGAGCAGGGGAGTGGGTGCGCCGAAACAGGGCTTCAGCCCACGGCCAATCACTAGCAGGCGCAGGCCTGGCCTAGCGAAACAGGCCGTCGAGGTCCTGGGCCAGAAAGGCGTTGGGGGGCGGCCCGTTCTTGGTCAGCCTGACTTCGTTACCATACTTGGCGCGCGTGTTTATATGGATGCTGTGACCGCGGATACCAACCTTGAAGAACGGCGGCGTATCCAGATGGAACTGACCCAGATAGGTCCGGTCACGGAATATAAGTATTCGCTGGCCGCCGTGGACCGCTACATCGGATTGTTCAGGTATCGTTTCGTATATGAGATCATAGATATTGAACCTTCTGCCCTGAACGACAATTCGGCCCACGTATTTTATGTCTACTTTTAGGTCCTTGCAGTCGTAAGCGCCGCCATCGCCGGAATATCCGCCGGCCCGCAGAGGCGCGGCGAGCGCGCCGTAGCACCCTTTCGTGGCGGCGTGTCCCTGCCAGCCCGCCATCCCAAGGGTGAGAGCGAGGATCAAAATCCTGCCAATGCGCATGGCGGGTGAACTAATGGCCGGTTCCCTTCAGCATCCCGTAGTACCTTTGCACCTTACTGTAGTAGTTTGGGTCCGCTGTTTCAGAGTTATAACGCCTTATGGCTTCCTCGCCCCAAAAACGGGCCGTCGATCCCGCCCGTCTTCTCGCGATAGGATTTCGACTCGAGCCAGTCTATGCCGGCCTGGATGCTCAGCGCCGGCCCTGGCGGCTGATTCTTCGTCAGCCCCAGGTCTTGCTTGTAGCCATCCCAATCTCCCGGTTTATTTACCTGCATCGGGTCGGTGTTGTATGCGCGCATGTCCGAGCCTGACTCCGTCATCATCATCGCCTTGATCCAGTCGGGATCGAGGTACTCTGGATCGCCCGGGTCATAGCCGCGCTGCTTATTGAAGTTGGCGACATCGGCATCGACTATAGAATCCCACGTGTGGGGAAAGCCCGCAACCTTTTGCGGCGCGTCGACCGGCGGGCCACCTGTACCTGGCGCTTTTGCAGAGCCGCTCGGAGGCGCAACCTGAGCCCCAGCCGCCGGAAGGCTATCAGCTGGAAACTTGCGGGGGCCGATTCCGAACGGGGTGAAGCCGGACATCGGCGTGCCGCCTGCGATCGAGTTCCCGCTTGGTTGCGAACTGGGGAATCCGAGCGGACCGGCGGCGCCAAACGTCGTGAACGGGCCGGCGTCGCCGAAGCCGTAGCTCATCGGTTGCGGCGCCTGGGTCTGGGCGGCGAAAGGCCTGACGCTGTTCAAACCCGACAAACCGAGCAAGCCTTGCGGCTGCGGACCGCCGCCGACGCCGTATTGAGGATTGGCGGGCGGGGCGAACATGCTGCCCGGATCGACCGGAACGCCCAGCACGCCGGCGAGGATTGGTTTTGGCGGCGGCGCGGGGAGCAGGCCCGTGAGTTGGGTCGGGTCGGTTTCCGGCGCGGGTAGCGGATCGCCAAGCAGCCCCTTGCCATACAGGCTGGCGAAGGCGGTGTTCACCGTCATGGCAATGCTCCTTGTTCGGGCGGCTCATCGCCAGCCAGGGTCGTTCGCCTCACCGCGCCCCGCCCGGGCGCATGTCCAGGCGGGGGATGCCGACCCGCCAGTCGTTCGGCGTCGCGGCGGTGTAGCGCAGGCGGAACTGGCGGGCGCAGGCGCGCAGGCTCGTGGGGTCTACCGCCGCCTAGGGGCCCCAGGCCATATCGTTTTCATCCGGGGCAGAACCGCCCGAACAGGGTGACGCTGACGTCGCCAAGAGTGAGCGAGTCTGGATCAGACTCAGCACGTGCATGACGCTGGCGCCGTTGGCCACACAAGGACGTTTGGAAGTCACAGCTCAGCGCTCAGGCGGGTTCCTTCGGGTGGATCTTCTCGATCCACAGCTCTTTGGCAATTCCGGCAATGACAATACCACTAAGCAACACCACGCCAGGCAGCATGAACAGAAAGATATGCTGGTTAAAAAACCGTACGACAGGATATTCCCACGGCGTCAAATATATATATCCATCCTTATATCTATATCTAAGAGTTCTATGCCAAAATTGATCTGGGCGGCTTGGCGAAAATACGTCCGCAACAGCGCACCATCCAGCAACAGAGAGATAAGACCATGTCACAACCCGACGCATGGCAAGCAGGACGCGATCAACTTGTTTAGACCAGGCAGGCTCCTGCACTGCGTCTTTCCTCGCGACGATGACGGATCGCAAAGTTTAGCAGGCCCCGGCCGAGGGTCCAATGGACTCTCAGCACTGGAGCCGGTCTCTCCAGGTGGGGCTGCGGCGTCTCCTGTACGGTTGACCCTGCTCAGAAGTCGCCCGAAGGATCTAGAGTCAGAAGTTTGCTCCAGATCTCGTACGGTATGTATCCGACGGGCCCGTCAAGGATGGTGTAACTGGCGCCTAGCTTCGCGCCCGGCGAGGATCCAACAAAGACCGCGCCGCCATAGCCCGATTGGTTGTAGGTCCCAAGCAAGCCGATTGGCGGGTCGGGGAGACCCAGAGAGCCCGTAATTGACGTGTCCTTGAAGGCGCCCAGGTTCTGCGACAGGCCCGCGCTCATCCCGAAGCTGGGCGCCCAACCCCCCAGCATGCGCAGGCCGCCCAACGGCAGGTTCCATGGGCTGCTGGGCGGCGTCGGCGCCGAGGCGGCGCCCGGATCCGAAGCAATCGGCGCGTTGGCTGGTCTAGGCTGAAACGGGTTCGCCGGCTTGGCCGACACGGAGCCTTGAGAATAGTCCTGGGCCAGTATTCCCGGATCGTGGTCCAGCCCCTGCATGGCCACGCCCGCCCCGCCGCCAAAAACACCGAGGCCGGACCCCTCGACACCCACGGACGCCACGGGCTGGTTCGGATCCAGCGCATAAGGCTGGTTGGGCGGGATCA
>DASYAQ010000385.1:0-5408 GCA_036501225.1 Caulobacteraceae bacterium
AGATGGCCAGCGGGAAGTTCCACGGGCTGATGCAGACGAAGACGCCCCGGCCGCGCAGCTCCAGGCTGTTGGTCTCGCCGACCGGGCCTTTCAGCACCTCGGGCGCGGCGAAGCGGGTCTCGGCCAGATGGGCGTAGTAGCGGCAGAAGTCGGCCGCCTCGCGCACCTCGCCTATGGCGTCGGCCAGGGTCTTGCCGGCCTCGCGGACGCAGAGCGCGATCAAGTGCTCGCGGTCGGCCTCCAGGGCGTCGGCCATGGCGCGCAGCACCCGCGCGCGGCCCAGGCCGCCGGCCTCGTCCCAGGCCGGCTGCGCTGCTTTCGCGGCAGCGAAGGCGGCATCGATCTCGACGGGCGAGGCTTCCCGCACCTGGCCGAGAGGTTCGAGCGCCGCCACCGCGGCGGTCACCCGGTCGCGTTCGGTCTTGATCGACAGGTCGATGCCGGCCGAGTTACGCCGATCGCCGTAGAGGGCGCCCGGCTTTGGAATGCGCGGGTGCGGGCCCGGCCCCACCGCCTCCACCTCGGCGATCGGGTCGACCACCACCGCCTCGGGCGGGGTTTTGTCGTCCAGCAGGAGGTGCACGAAGCTGGAATTGGCCCCGTTCTCCAACAGGCGGCGGACCAGATAGGGCAGCAGGTCCTTGTGCGCCCCCACCGGCGCATAGACCCGCAAGCTCACGCCGCCATAGACGCCGCCCGCGGCGCGATAGAGCGCTTCGCCCATGCCGTGCAGCCGCTGGAACTCGACCGGCGTCCCGGTCGCCCGCGCCATCGACTGCACCGCGGCCAGGGTGTGGGCGTTGTGGGTGGCGAACTGGGCGTAGAGGTTGGGCGCGGCGTCGATCAGGGCGCGGGCGCAGACCAGGTAGGAGAGATCCGTCGCCGCCTTGGTGGTGTAGACCGGATAGTCCGGCCGCCCGCCCACCTGGGCGCGCTTGATCTCCGAGTCCCAATAGGCGCCCTTGACCAGCCGCACCATCAGCCGCCGCCCGCTGTCGGCGGCCAGTTCGCCCAGCCGCGCGATCACCTCTGGCGCCCGTTTCTGATAGGCCTGCACCGCCAGGCCCAGGCCCGTCCAGGCGCCCAGCTCGGGCTCGCGCGCCAGCCGGTCGAGCAGTTTCAGTGACAGGGTGAGGCGATCGGCCTCCTCCGCGTCGATGGTGAGGTTGAGGTCGTGGCGTGCGGCGATCAGCGCCAGTCGCTTCAGCCGCGGATAGAGCTCGGCCCAGACCCGCGCCTCCTGCACCGCCTCATAGCGCGGCGAGAGCGCCGAGAGCTTCACCGAAACGCCGTGCCCGGCCTGCGGCCCGGCGCCGGCGGCATGGACGCCGACCGTCTCCAGGGCCTCGGCATAGGCGCGCTCATAGCGGGCGGCGTCGGCGGCGGTGCGCGCGCCCTCGCCCAGCATGTCGAAGGAGCAGATGAAGCCTTCGGATTTGGCGCGGGCGAGCGCGGCTTCGATATCGCCGCCGAGCACGAACTGCTCGCCCATGATCCGGATCGCCTGGCCGATCGCCGCGCGGATCACCGGCTCGCCGACCCGGCCGGCCAGCCGCTTCAGATAGCCGGAGAGGTCGGCCTTGGCAGCCTCGTCGACCTCGACCAGCTTGCCGGTGAGCAGCAGGCCCCAGGTGGAGGCGTTGACGAACAGGCTGCCGGACTTGCCAAGGTGGCTGGCCCAGTCGGCAGAGCCGATCTTCTCGGCGATCAGCCGGTCGCGGGTCTCCTCGTCCGGCGTGCGCAGCAGGGCTTCGGCCAGGCACATCAGCGCCATGCCTTCCGCCGTGGAGAGCGAGAACTGCTGCAGGAAGCTCTCCACCACGCCCTGGCGCCGCGCCGCCCGGCGGGTGGCGCGCACCAGGCCGGCGGCCTCCGCGATCACCGCCGCCTGCGCCTCGCGGCCGAGCGGGCGCGCGGCCAAGAGGGCGGTGACCGCTTCGGTCTCGTCCCGGTATTTGTCGCGGTCGATCTCGTCCCAGTCCCGCATGCGTAGCTCCGTCCAAGCCGGATGTAGTGCGGCGGCAGCCTCGGCGTCAGCCACGCGGTTCAGCCTCCGGGCAGGGATTTCACGCTTTCGAGGACCGGTCCGAGATAGGCCAGGAAGGCGTCCGGGTTCTCCGACATCGGGAAATGACCGACATCCTTCATGCCGGTCCAGGTCGAGCCGGGGATGGCGGCGTGCGCCGCGCGGCCGAGCTCCATCGTGCCGCTGGCGTCGTATTCGCCCGACAGGATGTGCACGGCGACCTTCTGCGTATCGATCCCGCCGGCCTCGGCGCGCAGGTCGTAGTCGACCAGATAATAGTGCAGGTCGCCCAGGAAGGCCGGCGGCCAGCCCGCCGCATAGACCTGGCTGGTCTCCTTGCGGAAGGCTTCCGGCGAGCTCGGGCTCATCAGCGCGTTCATCAGCCGCGCCTTGTATTCATTGCTGACCTGCGGATGCCAGAGCGCCCACAGGCTCTGGATATCGGACTCGATCTTCAAGGCCCCCTCCAGCGAGATGACGGCCCGGAAGGCCTCGGGATGCCGCCGCGCCAGGTCCAGCGCCAGCAGGCCGCCGACCGAGCAGCCCATGAACACCGGCCGTTCGAGCCCAAGCGCGGCCGACAGCGCCAGCGGGACCGCGCGCAGGGAGCCGCCCTCCAGCCGGTACTCCGACGCCCACCATTTCGGCCCTACCGGCGGCAGCGACTTGCCGTGGAAGGGCAGGTCGTAGGCGATCAGCCGGAAGTGGTCGGTGATCTCGCGGCACTCGAACAGATGCCGCCACTGGCTGCCATGGCAGCCGGCGGTGTGCTGCAGCAGCAGCGGAATGCCCGACCCCGCCTCCTCGAAATAGATCCGGTGGTCCTGACCCTCGAGCTCGAGGTGCACATAGCGGCCGACCGGAGCGTCGAACGCGCCCGGCCCGAGCGACGGCGCCGAGGCCGCGCCGGTTTGCGGGGCGGCGGGTCGCAGCAACTCCACGGCGCGCATCACGGCCGGATAATACTGCGCGAACAGCAGGCCATCGCCCTGGCGCGTCATCTGGCCGGCGCCGATCAGGTTCACGACATCGTTCGCAAACCGCGGCGGCTTGGCGGCCAGCAGCTCGCTCCAGACCGCCTCGGTCGCGCTCAGACCGATGACGCCGGCCGCATCGCGCCCAGGATCGGCCGCGCTTACCGCGCCATCCGCGAGCGTGACGGCCGCGACATCCGCCCCGCTCTCCAGCCTCAGACCGCCGCGCCAATAGCGCGCCGCCAACTGAAACTCGCCATCGGTAAGGCACAGGCCGGCCAGGACCTCGGAGGTGAAGCTGTCATTCACCGGCATGGCGCCGTTGGCTCAGCTGGCCATCCGATCGAGCCGCGCGTGCACGATGTTTTCCGCCTGGCGCATGATGTTCTTGACCAGCTCCTCGCAGGTCGGGATGTCGTGGATCAGGCCCTGGCTCTGTCCGGCCGACCAGATGCCGCCATCCATGTCGCCGCCGGCCATTACATTGGTGCGGCCGCGCACGCCCGCGACCAGGTGGCGGACGTCTTCGATGGTCTTGGTCTGGTCCTGCTGGATGCGGACCACCTCCTCGGCGACCGCATTGCGGGCCACACGCGAGGTGTTGCGCAGCGTCCGATTGGTCAGGATCGTGTCACGCTCGGTGTTCTCCACGATCTTGAGCTTCACATTCTCATGGATCGCGCACTCCTTTGTGGCCATGAAGCGGGTGCCCATGTTGGCGCCGTCCGCGCCGAGCGACAGCGCCGCGACCAGGCTGCGCCCGTCGGCCATGCCCCCCGAGGCGATCACAGGAATCGAGACCTGGTCGACCGTCGCCGGCAGCAGCACCATGATCCCGACATCGTCCTCGCCCGGATGGCCGGCGCATTCGAACCCGTCGATGCTGATCACATCGACGCCCAGCTTCTCGGCGGTGACCGCGTGGCGGACCGAGGTGCATTTGTGGATGACCTTGACGCCGTTGGCCTTGAAGTCGGGCATGTGGTCGACCGGGTTGCGGCCGGCCGTCTCGACGATCTTGATGCCGCTCTCGCAGATCGCCCGGCGATATTCGTCGTAAGGGATCGGGTTCAGGGACGGCAGGATGGTCAGGTTGACGCCGAAAGGCTTGTTGGTCAGCCCGCGCACCTTGGTGATCTCCGCGTTCAGCGCCTCGGCGGAGGGGAACATGTGGGCGGTGATGAAACCCAGCGCGCCGGCATTGGCCACCGCGGCCACCAATTCGCCATAGCCGACGCCGGTCATCCCGCCCATCACGATCGGGGTTTCGACGCCAAACATCTCGGTAATGCGGGTCTTGAGCACGAGGCTTCCTCCTGGAATTCTTGTTTTGCCGGATCAGACTATCGACGCCTTGCGGTTCAGCAAAATCATTCTTGATCGGACGTAACGTCAGCCTTGCCGGCCTCCCGATCCCCTGGTTTGCTGTCCCGGCTCGCAGGTTGCGCGGGCCGCCGGGGCATAACCGGCAACGGAGGAGACGGCGGATGGGCGTTCTGGACGGCAAGGTGGTGCTGGTCACCGGCGGCGGCAACGGCATCGGACGCGAGGCGGCGCTGATCGCCGCGCGCGAGGGCGCCAAGGTGCTGGTCAACGACCTCGGCGGCGGCGAACGCGGCGGCGATGTCGGCTCGTCCGGCCCGGCCGAGACGGTGGCGCAGGAGATCCGCGCCGCCGGCGGCGAGGCGATCGCCAACTCCGACAGCGTCACCGACATGAAGGCGGTCAAGGGCATGCTCGAACAGGCGCTGGACACCTTCGGCGGCCTGCACGCGGTGATCAATCCGGCCGGCATCCTGCGCGACGGCATGTTCCACAAGATGCCCGACGAAGACTGGGACGTGGTCCTCGATGTCCACCTGCGTGGCTCCTACAATGTCTGCCGCGCCACCATCGAGCACTTCCGCAACCAGAATGACGGCGCCTATGTGCTGTTCACCTCCACCTCCGGCCTGATCGGCAATATCGGCCAGGCCAACTATGCCGCGGCCAAGCTGGGCATCATGGGCCTGTCGCGGGTGATCGCCATGGAGGGCGCCAGCAAGAACGTGCGCTCCAACATCATCGCGCCGGTCGCCTGGACCCGGCTGATCGCCACCATTCCGGTCAAGGACGAAGCCGGCGCCGCCCGCATGGAGGCGATGCGCCAGTCGCTGCGGCCCGACCAGCCGGCGAAACTGGCGGTCGCGCTCGCCGCCAGCGACGTCTCGGGCCAGATCTTCGGCGCCCAGTCGGAAAACCTGATGCTCTACAGCCAACCCCGCCCGATCGAGACGGTGACGGCCAAGGACACCTGGTCGGTGGAGTCGATCCTCGCGGATGTCTTCCCGAAGATGCGTGCGAAGTTCACCTCGCTCGGCCGCGAAATGGCGGCCCCGCCGCCGCAGACCGCCAAGGCGACCTGAGCC
>DASYAQ010000386.1:0-2007 GCA_036501225.1 Caulobacteraceae bacterium
ATTTTGCGGTCCCGGCGGTCCGCGCAGCGCCAGGCGCAGCTCGCCCTCGCTGAGATAGGTCGAACGCCCATCCGGCGCGACCGCCTCGAGATAGGCGAAGACGGCGCCGTCCGGATGGGTCGAGGCCATGTGCAGGGTCACCACCGGCGCGCCGGTGACCTCGATCGCGCGGTCCAGCGGCGCGGAGGTGTAGCTCAGCAGCTTCTGGTCGGGGCCGGCGCGGTCGCCGTAGTCGACAGGACCGCCGCCCAGTTGCGTGGTCCAGCGGTTGGTCTTGCCGGTGGTCGCCGTGAAGTCGACCGCGTAGGCATCGTCGCCGTCCACGCCCGCCGGTGGCGCGGCGCCCAGCGCATGATCGGCGGCGAAGTACCAGCGCTGTGGCCGGATGTTCGCCGGCGGCCATTGGCGTGTCGTCCGCCAGACCGCCGCGCCAGCGGTGTAGTAGTGGATCAGCCGCCGGGCGCCCGAGGGCCGCGCCAGGCTGCGCTGGACGAAGTCGAGGAATTCGTGCGCGGGGACCGGCGCGCCGGCCTCGTCCTCGGCGGTGTTCTTGACGAACGGATCCACCCGCGCGCCGCCGCCATGGCTCCAGGCGCCGAGATAGAGTTCGACCGGCGCGTCCGGGGCGATCCGGTACCAGTCGAGCGCGCTGTCGGCGGTGGCCGCGTCGAACCAGCTGCCCCAGACCTGCACCGGGACCTTTGCGCCCCGCAAGGGCGCGGCCAGGGTCGAGAGGAATCCCTCGCGCAACGATCGACCGGACGGCGTCACATCGTCTTCGAACGCATAGCCGCGGGTGTCCTGATAGGCGCTCCAGTTGCGTTGGTGGTCGAGCAGCGCCGCGCGCAGGGCGCGGTCGCCGACGTCGCCGTCCACCGGTTTCAGATTGTCCAGGGCGGCACAGGCGGTCGAATCGACCAGGCAGGGGACGCCGAGGTTCAGCTGATCGGTCAGCGCGCCCCAACCCCTGAGCAGCATCTCGTTGCGCACGCCGCCGGGAAGCGCCAGGTCGCGATAGGTGTCGAAGTCGATGAAGCGCGGGACCGCGGCGGCCAACGCCTTGTCGCCGCTCACGACCGCCAGGGCCGCCAGGTTGCCGTCGTAGGAGGCGCCGGTGGCGACGACACGGCCGTCCGACCAGGGCTGCCTGGCGATCCAGCGCAGGACGGTCTCGATATCGCGGCGTTCCTCCCGCGAGAAGATCGCCGTCGCGTGGCCCTGGGAGGCGCCGGCGCCGCGCGTGTCGACCAGGACCACCGCCAGCCCGGCTGCGGCGAAGGCCCGGATCGCGCCCTGGCTCAGCCGGCTCGCCCGGCCATAGGGGCTCATCACCAGGACGGCGGCATGGCGCGCGCCGGCAGGCCCGGCCGGCACGACCACATCGGCGGCGAGCCTGACCCCGTCGGCGGCCTCGATCGTCGGTGAGTTCGCCGACACGCCATCGGCGCGCGCCGGCGCGGCCTGGGCCAGGGCGGCCGATCCGACGATGGCGGCGATCCCGCCGATCCAGGCGCACCAGCCTCGCATCAGAGCCGGCCGAGTAGTTTCCAATAGGCCGCCAGCATAACCAGCGCGAGGCACGCCGCCCCAACCAGACTGAGATGAATGGTTGCGGCGACGCCGCCCACGCCCGGCTTTGGCGGCGCCTCTCGCCAGCTCCAGGCGAGCGCGAATGGCCACACGAACAGGCCGAGCAGGACAAGCTGGAACAGTCCGCGCCAGATCACGGCGATCCATTCCTGGTCAAGAACGATGACCCGGTTGGCGTACTGCGCCTCGATCACGAGGCCCAGCAGATAGAGCGCGCCGAGCCCGGCGGCCGAGAGGCCGAGCCGGCGATAGGCGACGCGGGCGCTGAAGCCGTAGAGGCCGGCCAGTACGAGCAGGATCGGCAGCCCGATGAGCGGCGCTATGGTCAGGAGCGGCGTCTCGTACCAGGCGGCGCGCTTGGATATCCACAGCGCGGCCGGGCCGATGAAGTCGCCGGAGGCGTCGCTGTGGAAGGCC
>DASYAQ010000387.1:0-2420 GCA_036501225.1 Caulobacteraceae bacterium
GCACGAAGCCAGCCTGAAGCGCCTCGGTCTCGACCGCGTCGACATCCTCTATGTCCACGACATCGACGTCATGACCCACGGCTCGGCCGAGGCGGCCGAGGCGCGCACGCGCGAGCTGATCGATCGGGGCGGCTGGCGAGCCCTGGACGAGCTGCGCGCCGCCGGCGACGTCGCGGCCATCGGCGCGGGCGTCAACGAATGGCAGCCCTGCGCCCGACTGCTCGACCTGGCCGACCCCGACATCTTCCTGCTCGCCGGCCGCTACACCTTGCTCGAGCAGGAGGCGCTGACCACGCTGCTCCCCGCCTGCGCCAGGCGCGGCGTCGGTGTCGTGGTCGGCGGGCCGTTCAACAGCGGCGTCCTGGCCACCGGCCCCATCCCCGGCGCCATCTACAACTACGCCCCCGCGCCGGAAGCCATCCTGCGCCGGACGGCGGAGATCGAAGCCATCTGCACGCGCCATGGCGTGAAGCTGGCGCAAGCCGCCCTGGCCTTCCCACTCGGCCATCCAGCCGTGGTCTCGGTCATTCCGGGCGGCCAGACCCCCGATCAGGTGGCGCAGAACCTCGCCTTGCTGAACGCGCCGATCCCGGACACCCTCTGGCGCGACCTTAAACGCGCCGGGCTGATGAGCCTGGACGCGCCGACGCCGGAGGCGATTTGATGCTCAAAGGCATAGACCCCGTGCTCGGCCCCGACCTGCTGGCCATCTTGCGCGCCATGGGCCACGGCGACGAGATCGTGGTCGCCGACGCCAATTTCCCGGCCGCCGCCAGCGCCAGGCGGCTGGTGCGCGCCGACGGGATCGACGCGGTGCGGCTGGTCAGGGCGATCGCGGCGCTCATGCCGCTGGACGACTTCGTCCCCGCCGCGGCCTTCCGCATGGCGGTGGTCGATGCGCCGGCCGAGGTCCCGCCGATCACGGCCGCCTTCGCCAAGGCGCTGGCCTACGGCGGCTATGCCGGCCCGATCGAGGCCGTGGAACGCCACGCCTTCTATGCCCGGGCGCGCGAGGCCTTCGCCGTCGTCGCCAGCGGCGAGATCCGGCTCTACGGCAACCTGATCCTGAAAAAGGGCGTGGTGCGGCCGAGCCCCTGACATGCGCATCGACGCCCATCAGCACTTCTGGCGCCTGGCGCGCGGCGACTATGGCTGGCTGACCGCCGCGCTGGCGCCCATCTATCGCGACCATGAGCCGGCCGATCTGGAACCCCTGCTCAAGGCGGCGGGAATCGACCGCACGGTCCTGGTGCAGGCCGCGCCGACGGACGCCGAGACGGACTTCCTACTCCGCCTCGCCGAGGCGACCCCCTTTGTCGCCGGCGTCGTCGGCTGGGTCGATTTCGAGTCGCCCGGCGCCGCGCACCGGATCGCCGCCCTGGCGGCGCGGCCGAAGCTGGTCGGCCTGCGCCCGATGATCCAGGACCTGGCCGACGACCGCTGGATGCTCAGCGACGCCATTGAGCCGGCGCTCGCGGCCACGGCCGACGAGGGCCTGACCTTCGACGCCCTGATCAAGCCGCGCCACCTGCCGATCCTGATCGAATTCGCCGCGCGCCATCCGGCCCTCGACATCGTCATCGACCACGCCGCCAAACCCGATATCGCCGCCGGCGAACTCGCCGATTGGGCGCGCGATATCCGCAAGCTGGCGGCCCAGACCCGGCTGGTCTGCAAGCTGTCCGGCCTGGTCACCGAGGCCGCCCCTGGCTGGTCGGTGGGAACCCTGCGGCCTTACGTCGATGTGCTGGTCGAGGCCTTCGGCGCCGACCGGCTGATGTGGGGCTCGGACTGGCCGGTGCTGAACCTGAACGGCGGCTATGCGGCCTGGTTGGCGGCGGCCGAAACCCTGCTGGGCGAGCTATCCGACGCCGAGTGCGAGGCCATTTTCGGCGGCACGGCCGGCGTCTTCTACGGATTGGACCGCCCATGAGCCTCGCCGAGATCCTGCCCGACGATCTCTATGCCGGCATACTGGTCGGCCGGCTCTGGATCGCGAGTCCGCTGCCTGGACCCCGCACCGTGGCGATCCGTGAAGACGGGGTGTTCGACCTGTCGACCCTGGCGCCGACCCTGAGCGATATCTTCGACCTGCCCGATCCGGCCGCAATGGTGCGCGCCCATGCCGGGATGCGGCTCTGTTCGCTGGAGGCGGCGATCGACCGGGCCAGGCTGCTGGCGCCCAGCGACCTGCAGGCGATCAAGGCGGCCGGCGTCACCTTCGCCGCCAGCCTGGTCGAGCGGGTGATCGAGGAGCGCGCCAAGGGCGATCCCGCGGTCGCCGCCAAGGTGCGCGAGGAGCTGAGAGACATTTTCGGCGACATCGGCTCGCTGAAACCAGGTTCTCCGCAAGCCGCCGAGGCCAAGGTGCTGCTGCAGCGCGAGGGCCTCTGGTCGCAATATCTCGAGGTCGGCATCGG
>DASYAQ010000388.1:0-5269 GCA_036501225.1 Caulobacteraceae bacterium
CTGTCTCAGGCGTCGAGACCGCCTGGGCGATGACCGACAGGCGCCCATAGGCCGACTGGCCGGGCTGGGCGGTGATGCGGTCGGCCACCTCCTTCTGGAACATCAGCGTCATCGAGACCGGATGCAGCGGCCCGGTCAGCCACTTGATCAGCAGCGGCGCGCTGATGTTGTAGGGCAGGTTGGCGACGATGCGCACCGGCTCGCCGGCGGCGACCAGATGGGTCTCGTCCATGGCCAGGGCGTCGCCCTGGATCACGGTCAGGCGCCCCTCGGCGGCCTCGGCCAGTTCGGCCAGCATGGGCGCGAAGCGGGCGTCGCGCTCGATGGCGATCACCCGCGCCCCGGCCTGCAGCAGGCCGCGGGTGAGGCCGCCGGGCCCCGGGCCGACCTCGATGACCACGCCGTCGTCGAACGGGCCGGCCAGGCGGGCGATCTTGCCGGTGATGTTCAGGTCGAGCAGGAAGTGCTGGCCGAACGCCTTCCTGGCGTCGAGGCCATGGGCGGCCAGGCCGTCGCGCAGCGGCGCAAGACGGTCGAGGGTCACGCCGCGGCGCTCAG
This sequence comes from Caulobacteraceae bacterium, assembly GCA_036501225.1. GTDB lineage: Bacteria > Pseudomonadota > Alphaproteobacteria > Caulobacterales > Caulobacteraceae > Poindextera. Next base: position 559 of record DASYAQ010000388.1, read on the forward strand.
TCCCCGCCGGCGCGCGGCGATGTCGTGGGCCAGGCGGATGGCGGCGATCAGGCTGTCGGCGCGGGCGAGGCCGCGGCCGGCGATGTCGAAGCCGACCCCATGGTCCGGCGAGGCGCGCACGATGGGCAGGCCCAGCGTCACGTTCACCCCGCCCCAGAAGTCCAGCATCTTCACCGGGATCAGCGCCTGGTCGTGATACATGCAGACCACCGCGTCATAGGCTTGCCGCGCCTGGTCGTGGAACAGGCTGTCGGCGGGTTTGGGGTCGGCGCAGTCGACGCCCAGGTCGCGCAGCGCCCGCGCGGCGGGACCGATGATCTCGATCTCCTCGCGGCCGAGCGAGCCGCCCTCGCCGGCGTGCGGATTGAGGCCGGCGAGGGCGATCCGGGGCCGGTCGATGCCGAAATCGCCGCGCAGCGCCTGGGTGGTGACCAGGGCCGTATTGACCACCTTCTCGATGCTCAGCGCCGCCGGCGCCTCACGCAGCGGCAGATGGATGGTGACGAGGCTGACCTTCAGGTCGCCGGCGGTCAGCATCATCACCGGGCCGCGCGCGCCATCGTAGCGCGCGGCGGCGGTCAGCTCGGCGATGAACTCGGTGTGGCCGGGATAGGCGAAACCGGCCCGGTACAGCGGCGCCTTGGCGATCGGCGCGGTCACCACCGCCTCGACCTCGCCCGAGAGCGCCAGGCCGACGGCGGTCTCGATCCAGCGGATCACGCCGGTCGCATAGGCCGGATCGGCGTGGCCGGCGACGACCTGCGCCTGCAGCGGCAGGTCGAGCACGGGCAGCGCCTGGGAAAAGCTTCGCTGCGCCTCCTCGGCGCCGGTGACGCGTTGCAGGGCCGAGGCGCCGGCGGCGGAGGCGGCGTTCAACACCTCCAGATCGCCGACGACCATGAAGGCTGGCCCGCTCTCGCGCAGGGCGCGCCAGGCCTTGACGACGATTTCAGGTCCGATGCCCGCCGGGTCGCCCAGGCTTAAGGCCAGCGGCTTCGCCGTCACGGGAACTCTATGGTCGCCGAATTCCGCAGATCGCGAAGCTGGCGCTTGGAGATCAGCGAAATCTCCTGCTCCTTGAGCCGCGCCTCGATCTCGTCGGTGGGCGGGATGTTGACGCCCGCCTGCCGGCGTCCGCAGACCGCGATCAGGTGCAGGCCGGCATCGGTGCGGATGGGTTCGCTGACCTGGCCGGCGGTGAGCGACTGGACGGCGTCGCGGAATTCGGGTTTCAGGTCCTTGAGGTCGGCTTCGCCGAGATCGCCGGCCACCACGCCATCGACCTTGGCGGCCCGGGCCTCCAGACCGTCGCAGCCGTCCTTCAGTTCGCCGCGCAGCGCCACGAGCTTGCGCTGGGCGTCGGCGACCGCCTGCGGCGTGGCGTCGGGCGGCAGGCTGATGGCGGCCTGCTTCAACGAGATCAACTCGGCGGTCGAGCCGGCGCGCTTGTCGCGCAACAGCAGGATATAGACGCCGTTCTGGACATCGATCGGCCTGGAAAGTTCGCCAGGACGCAATTGTTCGACCGCCGGGCGCAGCTCGGCCGGAAGCTCGGCCTCGCTCAGCCAGCCGGCGTCGCCGCCGGTGGCCGCGGTCGAGGCGGAGGAGAACTGCCGCGCGACCTGGGCGAACGGCGCGCCCTGCTGCAGCTGGGTGACGAGTTGCGCGCCGGCGGCCTCGGCCTGCGGCATGCCGCCGGCATGGTCGGCGTCGATGAGGATTTCGCTGAGCAGATATTGCGGCTTGGAGGCCTGGGTCTCGATCTCGCTGACCACGGCGTTGATCTGCGCCTGGCTGATCTTCAGGCGCGAACCGCCATAGCGGCCGTGCATCCAATCCTGCCAGCTGATGTCGGCGCGAACCTGGGCGCGGAAGGTGGCCGGCTGGATGCCGGCGTTGGCGAAGGCTTCCAGCAGGCGCGCGCCGGACTTGTAGGGCGATTGTTGCGCGATCTCGTCGATCCGCCGGTTCACCGCGTCGTCGTCGGCGACGATCTTGAACTTCTGATCCTTCTCGGCGCGCCGCACCTCCTGCATCTCCAGCGCTTCGTCGATCAGCTCGTTGACCGCCTCCTGCTCGAACTGGGGCGTATTCTGCGCCGTCGGCTGCACGCCGCTGGTGGCGACCAGCAACAGCACGCGCTGCTGCAGGTCATAGCTGGAGATGACGTTGTCGTTGACGATGGCGACGACGCCCTGCCGCAAGGTCGACGGCGCCTCTTGCGCGCGCGCCGTTGCCGCCAGGGCCGCCAAGGCCGTGATCGCCGCGGCCAAACTCGCCGCCCTGCCCATCCGCATCATCTTACGAGGTCGACCCCTTGTCTTAAAATCGCCGCAAGCTATCGCCCTAGCGGACTTCGCCGTTATTGTAGCCTTGGTCACCCAATGTGGCGAGCGTTAGGCGCAGAAAGACCGCGTCAGAAGCGCCCAGGGCCCCGACAACGGTGTTCTGGCGCCGGTAGATCACCGCCACCTTTATGCAGTCGTCCCTATAGACCAGTCCGAGGTCGACCAGGGTCCACTTGTTGACCTCGATGTCGCGAATGGCGTCGAAGTCGAAGCCCCAGTGCTGGGTCACCAGGATCTCGCTGCCCATCTCGAAGTTCCGCACCGGACCGGTGATCTGGGTGTTGTCGTCCAGATAGCGGACGTAGCCGTTCATGCGCGCGGTGGCGAAATTGACCCCGGCCTCGACGCGCTCGACGCCAAGCTGGTCGCTGATCAGGGCCCGGCCGAACAGCGAAAGGCCGTCGATCGGCGTCGAATCCGCCGCCAGCACCCAGTCGGACGCCGCGCCGTTCAGGCCGGTCTTGGTCGGGAAGACGTCGGTGCGCTCGGCGCGGAAGGTGCGCCCGAGCAGCAGGCTGGCGTTCAAGCCGCTGCCCCATTGGAAGGTGGCCTGTTCGCCGACGTTCAGCCGCTGGCCGCCTTCATAGAGGTCGAATCCGTTGAACTTCTCCGGCGCGAAGAGGTTGGTCTCGTCATAGGAGAAGACCACGTCGTCCATGTTGGGGATGGCCGGATTGACCTTGTAGTCGGGCGACAGGGCCAGCTGGGCGATCGGGTCCAGCACGATGGTGGTCGAGCCGACCTGGCGAATCAGCGGCCAGCTTACCGTCACCCCGGCGGTGGCCAGGCCTTGGGTGACGGACTGGGTGCGGGTGGCGGCCGTCATGTTGGAGAGGTCGTAGACATCGACGCGGCCGTTGGCGAACGGCTCGATGCGCACGCCGTCTGGGGTGGTGAAGGTGCGGATCCAGTCGGCCTCGCCGGAAGCCCGGTCGTCATAGCCGGAGACGGTGGGCACGATCGGCGACTCGTCGAAATTGAGCAGCACGGCGTCGCCGATCAGCCTCAGATGCCCGCCAAGCACATTGAACGGCACGTCGTAGCGGCCCTCGACCAGCGGAGCGACGGTCGGGAAGGTGCGGTTGTTGTCGGTGGTGCGCAGGCCCTGGAAGTCGAGCGCGGCGATGGAGAGGTAGGAGTTGTCGTCCTGGCGCGTGGCGTAGAGTTGCGACAGCAGGCGCTGGCTGTCCGACAGGAAGAGGCCGTGCTCGGCATAGGCGCCGGGGATATCGTACTTGTCGAATATCCGCGGGTCGGAGGTGCGGTCGGCGGTGAATCCCCACGACCAGTGCGGGCTCAGGTTGAAGTCGCCATCGGCCAGGATGTAGGAGCGCGAGGTCAGCGGCCCGAACCGGGTGCCGTTGCCGTTGAAGTCCTGCTCGTAGGTGTAGCCGACGCGCGCGTTCAGCTCGCCCGAATAGAACCGGTCGCGCCAGCTCAGGTTCAGGAACGGGTTGACCTTGGTGTTGATCTGCGGGGCGAAGATCAGATCCTGGGACGGCGAAATCACCCAGAGGATCGGCTGCTGGTAGGAGGGGCCACGCTTGCCGGTCGCGCTGATCTGCGGGATCAGCAGGCCCGAGGCCCGCGGCGCATCCGGATCGGGGTGGGAGAAGAAGGGCGTGTAGAGGACCGGCACGCCCTTAATCCGGATGGTGGCGTTGCGATAATAGACCAGGTGGCGGGTGTGATCCTCGATGATCCGGTCGGCCTGGATCGACCAGGTCGGCGTCACGGCCGCTCCGTTCGCGGCGCAGATCTGGCACGGGGTGAAGATCGCCCGGTCGAGTTCCTCGACCGTCTCGCTGCGCCGGATGGCCACGTCGGCGGCGAACTTGGCGGTGAGCTTCTGGTTGATCGGCAACTGGGCCGAGAAACCCCTGGCGAAACCCGCCCGCATCTTGTCGTCGAGCACCAGGTGCTGGGCGAATTCGGCGCTGCCGTCGGCATTGATGATCTGGGCGTTGCCGTCGGCGGTGACGATACCGGTGGCGGCGTCGTAGGTCAGGGTGTCGGCGCGCAGGGTGCGGCCCTGATAGCGGCCCTCGACCTTGCCGCTCGCCGTCCAGGTATTGGCCTTGTCGTCGCGAACGAGGGTGTCGGCCTCGAGATAGAAGCCCTGGTCGCCAAGGCCGTCGTCGGCCTGCAGCGTCGGCGCCGGCGGCGGCGGTTTGCGAACGTCGAGCGGCAGGGCCGGGGTCGGTGAGCCGGGCACGCGCACGGGCAGCTCGCTGACCGTCTGGGCCAGGGCGCCGGACGCGAACAGAAAGGCCAGCGCCGCGCCGGCGCACAGGCTCGACCTGACCGTCCCAATCCGCGCCCGCCCGCCGCCGCCCATCAGACGATACTTCCCCTACTGGACA